>JAYVKA010000066.1:0-16760 GCA_043768885.1 Planctomycetota bacterium | reverse complement strand
CGAGCATGACCGCGAAGTTATTAACAACAGCGACGCCGTAATCGATTTCGGTCCCAGGGCCGGCGTTGATGGCGGAAAAATTGTCGCCAGTGGAACTGTCCAGGAAATTTCCTCCAGTAGAGATTCGGTCACCGGGCCGTGGCTCTCCGGAGCGATGGCGATACCCGTGCCGACCAATCGCCGACCCGGCCTGGCTGTCCCCGAAGTTGTCGATGCCAAGGGAAAAAAGACGGCTGCAACGGCCATTCCGGTCGAACAACGTGCGATCGCTGACTCGTTGCGAGTGATCGGTGCGCGGCACAACAACCTGAAAGGGATCAATGCCGAGTTTCCGCTCGGCACGCTGACAGCGGTGACTGGACCGAGCGGTTGCGGGAAAAGTTCGCTGGTCAACGACATCCTCTTTGCGACGCTCGCCCGTCGATTGCATTTGTCGGGAATGAACGCGGGAGCTCACCGGCGAATCGACGGCATTGAGCATGTGAACAAGGTCATTCGCGTGGACCAGGCTCCACTGGGCAACTCCCCCAGCAGTAACCCGGCGACTTACACCGGCGCCTTCGACTTGATCCGGCAACTTTTTTCGGAATTGCCCGAGTCCAAGGTTCGTGGTTTTACTCCGCGCCAATTCAGCTTCAACGTCGCCGGTGGACGCTGCGAAGCGTGTAGCGGCAACGGCAAGAAATGTATCGAGATGCACTTTTTGCCCGACGTCTGGATTCAATGCGAAGCGTGCAACGGCAAACGGTACACGGAAGAAACACTGGGCGTTCAATTCCACGGCAACAGCATTAGCGACGTGCTCGATATGCCGTGTGGCCAGGCGTTGCACCTGTTCAAGAATCTGCCTGCGATCCGCCGGATTCTTCAGACGCTGTGTGATGTTGGCCTGGATTATGTGCGGATTGGGCAAAGTGCTCCAACGCTTTCCGGCGGCGAAGCCCAACGCGTCAAACTCGCCGCGGAACTGGCTCGCCCTGATACCGGCCGCACCGTCTACATGCTGGACGAACCGACGACCGGTTTGCATTTTTCTGACCTCGCGAAACTTCTGGAAGTCCTCCAGCGACTGGTTGATTTGGGCAACACGGTAATCGTCATCGAACACAACATGGACATCATCAAGGCCGCCGACTGGGTCATCGACATGGGTCCCGAGGCTGGTCAGGGTGGTGGGCAAATTGTCGTGGCCGGGACTCCGGAGACAGTCGTCGATTACGCGGAGCGGGCGGCCAAGTCCAAAGGCAAGTTGCCTCGCAGCTGGACGGGAGATGCACTGGCCCCGGTCTTGAAATCCGGACCTCATGGCGAGCGGCCTGTCTGGGATCCCGATGATATGAATTCCATCGAGGGCATGGACATCAAGGAAATCGGTGCCGGTTCGAAGATGCCCTGGGAAGCGGACGGGCGTGTATGGCATACGAAGAACGCTGTCAGCCACACCGGCGAAAAAGTCGAGTGGGACGGCCGGATTCTGGATGAAGTCGTCACGCGAATCGAGCAACAGGAAGGATTCGCGCCAGTCAACTGGGCGACCCGTTCGATTGTCGAGATTCATGGCAAGAAGGCCAGTGAAAACTGGTTCCTCCACGCTTTAACCGGTGACAGGTGGATGTTGAAGCTGAAGTTTCGGATTCGGCGGGGAACATTCAGAAAGCACGAACTGATTGAGCAGTTGCAATTCAAGACGGCAAATGAAATGGAGCACATTCCGGTCTATGGCAACGATGCACGAATCAAAACTTCGATGCAGCGCGGCTGGCAGGAAGTTGAATTGAAAGTTCACTCGTGGGACGAAATTGACACTCCCGAGTTCTGGGGTTTCATCGATCGCGCGATCGAAGGATTCCTTGGCCCAACCGCCGGAAAAGCCGTTATTCCACAACTGGAACCGTGGCAGAAACTTGGCAAAATCTGGCATACTGTCCCTCAAGGTTTTCCCGAAGGCAAAACGCCTGCCTGGGAATTGCGGACGGTAATGGAATTGTTGTCGATGGTTCGGGACATGGATGGCAACCTGATCATCGACTGGAACCACCAGAAGGAAATCCGGATCAGCTTGCCCGACGTGGCCCATCCGTGGATGCGAATCAGCACCAAGGAACCCGAGGCATTGCAGGTTTCGATGGTGGGTCCCGCTGGTGAAATCACCAACAAGGATTTTCGCGGGTTCGCCTGTGAGTTTTTGATTTCGGAAAAAACCGAATTGGGTGAGGGCCATGCAGAAATCAGAATCAGCCTGATGACTCCGGAACAACTGCAGGCTGCGAAGTTCCAATCGATCATGACCCGGCACCTGGACAGTTTCCGGGCCCAGGAAAAAGTATAGGAACGACTGGCACACGAAATTTCCCGTGGGCTGTCTACCGTCCAACGAATTTTGCAATGTATGAAACGGAAGCTGAATTCAAATTCACTCGAAAAACTGCTGCGGGAGCAGTTGTGGCAGAATTCCGTTGAGAATGAGCTGGAAAATTTGACTGCCGACTTGTTAACCAGTTCGGGTCCGTGGATTGTTTTGCCAGGTGGCGATGCTTTGCTGGACGCGGCACAAACAGCTGGTTTGTTGGGATTCAACGCCGGTGCCAGTTTTGGCACCGCCCAGTATCTGGAGTCCTGGACCGGACAGAATGACACCGCGACGTTCGGTTTGTTCCAGGAATCCTTCGACGCGTTTCTCGCCCGAAAACCGGCATTCCGGGCGCAGACTGATTTGACGGCTGACGCGGCGAAGATCGTCCTGGCCTACATTCAGGCCAATGTTGTCGATCAGTTCGAAGCACAGGTTTCGAAACTGGAACAATTGAATCGTGACTTGGCGGAGGACACCGGCAGCTCACGATTCAGCAGTTTTCAAATCCAGAATATGTCGGGATTGAGCGCGACGCTGAAATGCAAGTCGGAAGAAATTGCCACGGGATTGGTTTCAACAGCCATCGGGTTCGGGGTACTGTTACCGCAAAGCGAAGGCTGCAACATTCAATTTCGAATGAACCTTTCCTGGACCGAAGAAACCCTGCGGATGTTCTGGAACCGGATGGAATTGGCTGACCAGGCGGTTACTGGAAAAGAGTCGTCGCCAAGCAACGAAACTTTGGTCACTCTTCGCGACCCGTCCGGCTATTTTCGATTTCACCAGGCGATGATCGACAACAAACTGGCGATCGCATTTGGAAGGCAACCGACATCACCGGGTTCTGCAATCCAATCAGTTCTTGGGTTTGTGAGAGATAACCTGAAAGATTTTGGCATGGAGGAATGCCAGCCGGTTGTTGTCAGCGAGGAAAACTGGCCGCAGTTTCGTGGGTCGGTCAACGAGTTGCAGGGTGAAGTTTACGAATCGGCCAGACAGACGCCGATGGAAAAATTCGACAAGCTGGTCAAATCGCCGCGCGGAATGGGCTTGTTGATTCTTCAGTGCGACAAGATTATCGCCATTGCGTTTGCCGGACCGCTTTCCCTTTTTCCCGGTGAGCGGGGAACGTCCGTCGATCCCTGGCGCGAAGATCCGGATGTACTGTACATGCTGGACGTGACCGTACGAAAATCGTTTCGGGGTTCGCTGGGGCGGCTGATGAAGCAGGCACTAACACTCTTGGCTGTCGTTTCCGGATGTAGTGCGATACATGGCCGAAATCGCGACCGGTTGGCTGGCAGCATGTGGGCGATCAACCTGTCTGTTGGCAGTTTTCAGATACGGCATTTGGCCGATGATTATCCGGACAAGGAAAAATACCGCGACTGCATATATTATCGATGTCCCCTAAAGTGGAATTTGCCCGATGAGGACACGCCGGAATCCGCCTTGGCAGCCCGGCTCGGCGATTTGTCGAGCGATCAATTGAATATCAATCTGGCACGCCTGGCGAATGGCTTTTCGCCGGTGTTTGACGGAAAAGCGGATGGCTGGCCGGCCAATCTTGTTCCGGTTTGGCACAGACGAATTTGAATCAGCCACGTATGATGTTCTGTCATTCCTGCCACTGTTCGACACATGTCTCCGGCTTCCTCAAAAATGATCGACGTCAATTTTCCAGTCATTGAATACCACCTTTCGGACTTGCCAAAGGAGTGGGGACGGAAGCATGGAGAGGCCTGGCGTGATGCGATCGAGGAACTGGTCGAAATTCGCACAGCATTGATGCTGGAGAAAAATCCCAAACTGGGACCGGTGACCATTCCCGATCTGGCCCGTCAGCAATGGAACATCACTGCTGCTTACGACGCCGATCTGGCGAGTGAACTCGAAGGAATCGCCGAAGGTGCCAATACATCGATCGACAACATTGTGATCCTGAACAACTACACGGACTTTCGGGATATCCAGCTCGACGATCAGGGATGTAGTGCGGCTTACGTCAACCGGAACGGAAAACCGGTCGCCGGCCAAACGTGGGACATGCACGGCAGTGCAAAACGGTTTGTCTGTTGCCTGCGCGTACCGTCGCCGAATCACGGCGGCAGTTCGATCGTGTTCAGTATCGTCGGATGTGTCGGGATGATGGGTTACAACGCTTCGGGCCAGATGGTCGGCGTGAATAACATTAACACCGACGGAGCCCGTCCAGGGATATTGTGGCCGGTATTGATCCGCCAGCTGATCGAAGCAGCCGACCGGGACGAGCAAGTTCGATTGATGCATTCGGCTCCGCTAACCTCGGGACGAAGTTTCTTGCTCGCCGATCGCCAGGGTGCCAGTTTCTGGGAAGTGATGCCGGGGCTTTGCGAGCAGGCATCTGTTTTGGAAGGTGGTCAATTGGGTCACTTGTTCCACACCAACCATTGTTTGGGAACTCGTGCGCGGACTCGCGAAACGGCGATCGCCCTGACATCCACGACCCACATTCGGTACGGTCTGCTGGAAAAAAAGATCGGTCCGGTTTCAGATTTTGATGGTCTGTACGATTTAATGAACGATCACGAAAACTACCCCCAGGCGATTTGTTCCAATTTCCAAACCAGCTCGCAGGACCCGTCGGTCACCTGTGGCGGCGCCGTTGGAGATTTGACGACCGGCAAAGTGAAAATGTGGCGAGGCGATCCCGTGCACGACTCCAATTTTGTGTCCCGAGAATTTCAGTTTTGAATTTCCCATGAATGACTATTTCGTAACCTGGACCAAACAGCGCGATCTGGTTTCGCTGCCAATCATCGGTGCCGCAGACGACGAATACCATCTGGCTGATGGCTTGCGGGTTTATGATTTTGTTTCGACCAGCTTTCAGGCCCATTTTGGGCACTCGAATCAGCGAATCATCGAAGCGATGGTGCAGCAGATCCGATCCCTGCCGATCGCGTCGCCCAAGGCTTCGTTTCCGTTGAAGCAGGAAGTGTCAACGCGGTTGTTGAAATTGCTCGATCAACCTGCGGGAAAGATTTTCTATACGGTCAGCGGAGCCGAGTCGGTCGAGAATGCATTGAAGATGGCGCGACGATTTACCGGTCGAACGATAGTCTTGGCGAGAAAAAAGAGTTACCACGGGGCTTCGTTGGGTGCGATGTCGGTCTCCGGTGACTGGCGGCGCAACGATCATCTGACGTTCGACGAAGGGACGGTCCGAATTCCGGAACCGGATGAAGACCCAACGGCTGAGTTGACTTGCGAAGTCATCCGGCAAACTGGCCCAGAAAAGATTGCGGCGTTGATTGTCGAACCGATTTCCGGAACCAACGGAGTTTGCATTCCGGAACAGTCGTGGTTCGACGGAATTCGCAAACTGTGCGACGAGTTTGGAATCCTGTTGATTATCGATGAAGTGCTTTGCGGGTTCGGTCGCTGCGGCACGCCGTTCGCGTTTCAGCACTACCGCGTTCGGCCTGACATGGTTTGCATGTCCAAAGGGATTACAGGTGGCTACGTTCCGTTCGGTGCGGTATGGTTAGGGCCGCAATTAAGCAAATTCTACGACGAAAACGTGCTGACGTGCGGCCTGACCAACTACGCCCATCCGTTGGGCCTGGCCGCAATGGGAGCTGTGCTCGATATTCTCGACGATCGGGATTTTCAAACCAACCATCAGGCCCTCATCCGTCAATTCGATCAATCGCTCCGCACGATGGCCGAGCGGTGCAGCGCCACCGCTTTGCGGGTGCGCGGGCTGTTGAGTGCGATCGAGTTTGGCGATCGAACGTTGCCACCATGGAACGATTGGGTCCAAAACGGCCTATACGTTTTCTCCAAAGGCAATATGCTAATTCTGGCTCCACCGCTAACTAGCACTTCAAACAGGTTGTGCGAGGCATTCCAGCATGCTGAAAAGGTGCTCCGTAGCCAATAAACGGTATCTACAAGTTTCCAAACAAAGAATCATGAAATCAAAAGTTTTTGAAAATGCAGCCGCCGCCCTGTTCGATGTTCGGGACGGGATTGCCCTGATGAGTGGCGGGTTTGGGTTGTGCGGAATTCCCGAGAACAGCATCGATGAGATTGCACGGCAGGGTATCAAAAACATCCGGGCCATTTCCAACAACATCGGTAACTCGGGGAGGGGGTTGGCGATTTTGTTGAAGAATCACCAGATTAGCCATGCGACTTGCTCGTTTGTCGGCGGCAATCCGGATTTGGAAGAGCAGATGCTTTCTGGTGAAGTCGAAGTGACGCTGGTTCCACAAGGGACGTTTTCGGAACGGATTCGCGCGGCCGGGATGGGCATTCGCGGGTTCTACACTCCGACCGGATATGCGACCTTGGTCGCCGAGGGAAAAGAGATCAAGGTCTTTGACCGGCCCTGCATTCTGGAACTTCCATTGGAAGCCGACTTTGCGATCATCAAGGCCCAGCGCGGCGACGAATATGGCAACCTCTGGTTCCAGGAGACTGCCCGTAATTTTTCACCGTTGATGGCGATGGCTGCGAAAACGACTGTGGTTGAAGTTGAAGAGCTGCTTCCGCTGGGCGGGCTTGCTCCCGAAGACATTCATCTGCCTGGACTATTTGTCCAGCGGATTTATCAGGGGAGCAACTACCGGAATGACATCGAAATACCCGTGTATGCGACGTAAAAGACAGCCATTCGGCCTTGAAACAGCCCGTCCTTGCATGTCAAACTGGAAGTTCGCGGACAATACACGATTCGCACCAATGGCGGCAGAAACTTGCTCGCGCCAGCCGCCCTCTCTTTTTCCATCACGCGATCATTCAGGATCGGTTTGAATACATGCTCGACACATCCAAACATTACGCAGCACTTGATCATCGCAATTTTCCGGCTGACGAATTCTGGCGCGAGATTCCGGCCTGGAAAGATGTTTCGCTCGACGATTTTTCGAACCACCTTTGGCAGTCCAAAAACTCTGTCAAAAAACTGTCGCAAGTGAAGTCGGTACTTGGCGACCGGATTTCGGACAAGTTCATCGCAGACATCGAAGCGGCCTTGAAAATCGCTCCAATGAACATTCGGATAACGCCTTATGTTTTTGGGCTGATCGACTGGGACAATCCAGCAGACGATCCGCTTCGAAAACAGTTCTTGCCGATCGCCTCGCAAATGCTGCCAGACCATCCTTACTACATGGCTGACTCATTGTACGAGGATGTTGATTCGCCGGTCCCGCTGTTGACTCACCGCTACCCCGACAAGGTTCTTTTTCTTCCCCTGACGACCTGCCCAGTCTATTGCTCGTATTGCACGCGCAGCCGGATCATTGGGGGTTCGACGGATACGGTCGACAAAGACACCTATGGCCCCAACCCCGCGAATTGGGAACCGGCCTTTGAATACCTTCGGAAGAACGAGCAGGTCGAAGACGTCGTTATCAGTGGCGGCGACGCTTACAACCTGACGCCAAAATACATTCGCTTGATCGGTGAAAAGCTGCTGGAGATCCCACACATCCGCCGAATGCGTTATGCCACCAAGGGTATCGCGATTCTGCCGATGAAAATCATGACCGACAATGAATGGGTCGATGCAATCCTGGACATTCAGCGGCGTGGTCGGGCGATGGGGAAGCAGGTCGCGATCCACACCCACTTTTCCTCGCCGCGCGAGATTACGAAATTCAGCCTGGATGCTTCTGAAAAGCTGTTCCGGGAAGGCCTGATCGTCCGCAACCAGGCGGTCTTGCAGGAAGGGGTCAACAATTCGGCTGATGAAATGGTCCAGTTGACCAAGAAGCTTTCGTACATGAATGTTCGACCATATTACGTTTACATTCATGACATGGTTCCAGGCTGTGAACACCTGCGAACTTCGCTGGCAGACGGTGTGGAGTTGGAAAAGAACGTGCGGGGAACAACTGCGGGATTCAACACTCCGACGTTTGTTTGCGATGCACCCGGCGGGGGTGGCAAACGGCATGTCGCTTCCTACGAATATTACGACCAGGAAAACGGTATTTCGGTTTGGCGAAGTCCCAACGTGAAGCCTGGAGAGTTGTTTCTGTACTTCGATCCACTTTACAAACTGGGCCCGGAAGCACAGGCTCGCTGGTCCGATGGGAAACAGCGGGAGCTGCTGGTCCAGGCGGCTATTCGAAAAGTCGATTCAGGGATCAGCCAAAAGGCGATGGAAAAGATTTCCAGGCGGCTGGAAGGCGGAGCGGTCAAAACGAACTGATTGGCAACAAGATTGTCGCGACGGACTGGATTCAGGTTCTTTACAGCGGGCAGGCAAACAGTGGCTACACCAACCGGGTGGACGAAGGAGCAGATGGCGGACGAGATCATTGAATTGATCGAGGACGGTTCCAGTTTGAATCTTGGAATTGGAATGCCGACACTGATCGCGGAACGGATGAGTCCCGACAAACAGGTCTTCATTCACAGCGAAAACGGTGTGCTGGGCGTCAGCGGCCGTCCCACTCCGGAAACCGTCTCGCCGACGCTGATCAATGCCGGCAAGGAAACCATTTCCGTTGGACCAGGGGCCAGTTTTTTTGACAGCGCTTTGAGTTTCGGAATGATTCGCGGGGGGCATATCGATTTTTGCGTTCTGGGTGGAATGGAAGTCGATGTCGAAGGAAACCTCGCCAACTGGATGATTCCCGGGAAAAAAGTGACCGGGATGGGTGGCGCGATGGATCTGGTGAACGGTGCCAGGCAAATCTTTGTGATGCTGAGCCATTTTTCGAAAGGTGGCGATTGCAAGTTGTTGCGTCTGTGCAAATTGCCGCTGACCGGAAAGCATGTAGTGAACATGGTAGTCACGGAATTGGGCATGTTTGAACCGACCGGTAAGACGTTTCGCATGGTGAAACTTGCCGAAGGAGTTGGCGCGGACGATCTTGGGCTGGAACCGGAATTGATCGAAACAGGAAATGCGTCTTGAGCGGAGCCACAGTGAGTAAAGCTTATTTTGTAGCGGGGCTTCGTACGCCATTCGGCAAGGCGTTCAAGGGTGCCTACAAGGAAGTTCGGCCTGACGATTTGCTGGTTGAATTGATCGGTGCACACCGACAGCGTTTTCCGTCGATTTGGAAAGCTGCACCGGAAGATCTGATTCTGGGTTGTGCCTATCCCGAGGGCGAGCAGGGGTACAACGTTGGACGACAGGTTGCGTTGGGGGCGGGTCTGGAGGTTCCCGGGATGACCATCAACCGGCTTTGCGCCAGCTCGTTGGATGCCGTGGGGATTGCCGCTGCCAAAATCCGGGCTGGCTGGGCCACTCGAATGCTGGTCGGCGGTTTGGAGTCGATGAGTCGCGTTCCACGCCGCGGGAGCAATTTCAGCGAGTCGGACAATATCCGCAGCACTTGCCCTGCCGCTTACATCAACAACGGCGACACGGCTGAAAAAGTTGCAGCCCAATTTCCTGCCATCACGCGATCGATTCAGGAGGATTTTGCCGCACGGAGCCATGAACTGGCAGCCAAGGCTTTTGACGACGGAAAATATTCTGACCAGATTCATCCGTTCCTGATCGAACGGGACGAGTTCATACGAGTGCCGGTTGATCGCGAAAAGATGGCCTCTTTGGCCCCGGCATTCAGCGAATCCGGTTTCGTCACCGCAGCCACCAGCTCTCCGCTGACCGACGGTGCAACTTGTGGATGGGTTGTCGATGAAACCGCCTGGCGAGACAGTGGAAGTCTCCCGGCACTGGAAATCATTGACGTGGCGGCTGGCCATGTCGCTCCCGAAGTCATGGGGATGGGCCCGGTTCCGGCAACGCAAAAAATCCTGAAACGAAACAACCTTACGGCCGACCGAATTGCCGCGTGGGAAATCAATGAAGCCTTTGCCATTCAGGTTCTGGCATCGATGCAGGAACTAAAGATCCCGCTGGATCGGGTCAACAGCTGGGGCGGAGCGCTGGCCGTCGGACATCCGCTCGGAGCCAGCGGGCTCAGGTTAATGATGACACTTCACAACCGCATGGTCGAGGAGAATTCCCCCGGCGATCTGGGCATCGCAACTCTTTGCGTGGGCGGTGGACAGGGCGTTTCGGTATTGGCTCGACTTCAAGGCTGATGATTCGTTTTTGTCCAGGCTTTGCCGGTTGCAAATCGGTTTCCGTACGGCAATTGATTCACCGGGCATGCCCCAGTTTGCCGGGTAATGTTCAATGACGAGGACTCAATGACGAGGACGGGCATTTTTTGCTCGTCAGGCCTTGTGAATTTGGGCAATCGCTCCAGGCACAGTAACCAGATACAATGAAAGCCGTAATTTCCAAACGCGGTGCATTTGATGTCCGACGTCACACGAATATTGCAGGCAATCGTTCCGGGCGACTCTGTTGCCACGGATAATCTGTTGGCTCTGGTCTACGACGATCTTCGACGACTGGCTGCTCTCAAGCTGGCTCACGAACGACCCGGTCAAACATTGACGGCGACAGCGTTGGTGCATGAAGTCTATTTGCGGCTGGTCCAAAGGGACGATGAAAAAGTCTGGGCCAACCGGGGGCATTTTTTCGCGGCCGCCGCAGAAGCCATGCGCCGCATCCTTATCAACCGGGCACGTGACAAAAACCGGTTGAGACGGGGCGGCGGCGCCAGGCGATTATGTCTCGAAGATATTCAACTGGCACTTGATACCCCCTGCGATGAGCTCCTGGCTGTCAACGAGGCGATCGAACAACTGGGCCTGGAGGACGAACTGTGTGCAAACCTGGTGAAGCTCCGGTTTTTTGCCGGGTTGACCCTTGCTGAGGTCGCCCAATGTTTGGACCTGCCACGTCGAACGGCCGATCGATATTGGGCGTTCTCGAGGGCGTGGCTGGCAGACTGGTTTCGTCGCAACGACGCCTAGCTCGACTCTTGCATCCAATTCGGAGTCTTTTTCCCAATTTCAGGCGCAAAGTGCTGCCGAACAGGGCATGTAACATAAAAAGGCATTGGATCCGGGAAAATGAGCGACGACGCAAGCGATTTGCGGGCCTTGTTCTGTGAAGCTCTCGATCTTGCGAGTTCAGAACAATCCCGCTTTCTCGACAAGAACTGCAAGGGCAGGCCCACGCTGCGCAGGCGGCTGGACGCTTTGCTGTTGGCCCACGGCAACAGCGGCGATTTTCTTCGTGGTTCAACCGATCGATCGAGTGAAGAGGGCATAAGCAGTGCGGAGAATTCCGGTTCCATGATCGACCGTTATCGCCTGATGCGAAAGATTGGCGAAGGCGGATTCGGCGTCGTATTCCTTGCGGAACAGCAAGAGCCCGTTTTTCGACAGGTTGCGCTCAAAGTTATCAAGCCGGGGATGGATACCAGGCAGGTTATCGCCCGTTTTACTGCTGAACGGCAGGCGTTGGCCATGATGGACCACCCCAACATCGCACGCGTTTTCGATGGTGGCACAACACCCGCGGGACACCCCTACTTTGTAATGGAATTGGCGATTGGGGTTCCGATAACTGAATATTGCGATCAGCACAAAATGAATATTCGCGATCGACTGCGATTGTTTGTAAGCGCTTGCCGGGCAATCCAGCACGCCCACCACAAGGGTTTGATTCATTGCGATCTCAAGCCTTCCAACGTTTTGGTAACCGAGTTGGACAATCAACCGGTCGTCAAAGTAATCGATTTCGGCATCGCCAAGGCGATCAAGGTGCCGACGAACGACGAAACAGATTCTGCAAATATCGCCACATTGGCAGGGAGCCCGAGCTACATGAGTCCCGAGCAATGGCCCATGAGTGGCTTGGATGTCGACACGCGAAGCGACGTCTACTCGTTGGGAGTTTTGTTGTATGAACTGTTAACGGGCACCACGCCGTTTGACAGAAAACGCTGGGAATCGATGAAGTGGGATGATTTGCTTGCGCTAGTCTCCGATGCCGAGACGGTGCCTCCCAGTCTGCGCGTTACGGATACGGTCGCCGATACGAAATCCGCTGCGAGTGAACGTGGTGTCGATGCCAAAAAGCTGCGGGCACAGTTGTCGGGTGAGTTGGATTGGATCGTACTCAAGTCGATGGAACGTGACCGGTCGCGTCGGTACGAATCCGCATCCGCATTGGGCGACGACGTCGAACGCTTCATGAATGACGAACATGTTTTGGCATCTCCGCCGTCACGACGATATCGACTGGGCAAATTGGTGCGACGCCATCGAGTGGCCCTGATGTCTGTGGCCGTGATCGCGGCCGGACTTGCCTTCGCAACGGTCGTCAGTGTTTGGGCAGCGCTCCATGCCCGTCAGGCGGAAGGCCTGGCCGAATCAAGACTTGTGCGGGAGCAACAGGCATTGCGACAAGCCGAAGAAGCAACCGGTCAAGCTCAATCCGACCGGGAGGAAGCAGTACGTCAGCGCAGTCGCGCGGAAAAAAACCTCCAGCAGGCACGCGATGTTATCGATCAAATGCTGGGACGGTTTTCAGGCGAATCCGGTTTGGCATTCGCCATTCCTGACAATTTCCGCCAGGAGATACTCGGCGATGCCCTCCAGTTTTACCAACAGTTCCTGTCAAACAACGCGTCCGATCCGTCGCTCCAAATCGATATTGCCAAAACCCTCATGAAAATGGCCGATGCACAACACGCACTCGGCCATCTGGCAGAGGCCGAGGGGTCAATTCGGCAGGCCAACAAGATGTTCGCTGATCTAATTGTGCAGTGGCCTGAAAACACGCTGTTGCCGAGACAACGGGAACAGGCTGTCTTTGGACTTGCGACATACCTGAGACAAACAAACCAAAAGCTCGACGAGGCAGAAACACTCTATCGACAGGCCATCGCAATGTCGGAAACGATTGAAGCAGGTTCGGGGCAGCAGATCGAGTTGGCGCTGCTGATTGATGAACTCAACGAGTTCGGTCACTTTCTCGCTTTCACCATGGGGCGACGAACCGAAGCTGAGCCGATTCTTTTGCGATCGGTCAACATGGGACATCAACTTGCCGGGATCGATCCCCATCCCAATCAGCTCTTGCGGCTCTCCCAGGCCTGTAATTCGCTGGGAATTCTCTATCGTCAAAGCCGTGCCGCTGACCAGGCCACGACAATGCACGAAGAAGCCTGCCATCTGCTGCAGCAGGTTGGCAAAGCGGATCCCATCTATGAGGTGCGCCCGGAAATGGCGCGTAGTCGGTCGCATCTTGGCTTGGCGAGATTGGCCAACCATGACGCCACAGGTGCAGAATTCGCACTTCGCCAGGCGATCGAATTGAGAATGGCGGTTGCCATGGATAATCCGAAAATACCCTCCAACCGAATCGAACTGGCCATGAATGAGATGCAACTCGCCGGAATCCTGGAGTCGAAGGATTTGCTGGTTGAAGCCGAAATTGAACTGCGCACATCAGTCGTCTTGCTCGAAAAAGTGTTTTCCGATTCGCCAAGTGATTCAACTGCGGTGTATCGATTGATTGAAGCATTGCGCAAGTTGGGCGATTTGCTGTTTGTTCGCGGCTCACGCGAGGGCGCTGACCCGGTGTATCAACGGCTCCTGGAATTGCCCACGAATGCCGGGCCCGCTGCTGGTGCAATGGCCTGGCATCTGGCCAACTGTCCGATCGTTGCGCGTCGCAATCCAGCCAAGGCGATGCAATTGGCCAAACAGGCGATCGATCAGGCCCCACTGGAAGGCGATTTTTGGACCACGCTCGGGGCCGCACAATACCGGACCGGCTCGTACCAGGAATCCATCACAACCCTGCAACACGCCAAGCAGCTGGGCGCTGACCGCGGTGACTCCATTCCCGGATTCTTTTTGGCGATGGCCTTTCGCCAACTCGGAAACGAAGACGCCGCCGAACGCGAGTTTCAGGAAGCGCAGGCCAACTTGCAGGCCGTGCCGTCGTGGTCGGGCGATGCCCAAAAATGCCTCGACGAAGCTGCTGCTCTGAGATAACGGAAAGCTGGATCAAATTTCGCCAAATTTTTGGCGCATCTTGCCGACAAACGGGGCATGTACTGGCGGCCGTCGAATTGTAGATCTATTGCGATCGCATTTCCAAATAGCCACTGCGTCCATTGGAAGCCTGGTAGACGATGGAGAATTTGAGATGGTGCAGGTTCATTCGCCAGACAAAAACATCAATAAGGAGAATATTCGTGAAACCCCAATCATTTGTGCGACGCGGCAGTTTTGTTGCAACCATTATCGCGATTTTGCTTGGCGTCATGGCTGGTTCGCCTGTTTGCGGCCAGACCACGCAAATTAGTCAGGCAGACCTGCAAGAGTTGATTCAGCTTGGAATTGATGACGACGCCATCTTGGCCAAAATCAAGGCCGACGGCGTCGCGTTCGTCGTTGACGAGCAAACGCTCGACAACCTGAAAAAAGCTGGCGCGTCGCAGGCGATATTGGATGCCTTGAAAGCCAATCCGATGCCCAGTTCAAATGCTGCCATGGCGACCCCGCCCATACTGTACGACGATGTCCTCAAGCTGTTGAAGTTGGGAATTGGCGAACAGGCCATCCTGGACCGGTTGAACAAATCACCATCCGTTTTTACGTTGTCACCGGAACAAATCGCGGACTTAAAAGCCGCGGGTGCAACGCAAACCGTTCTTGACGCAATGCAAAAACCCAGGCCGGTTTCAGCTGCAGCAGCGGAGTTGATCACCGACTTTGCAATCGTGCTGGATTGTTCGGGCAGCATGAAAGAGTCGACGCTGGAAGGCGAGACGAAGATGACCGCCGCCAAACGCGTCGTCGACGACATGGTGCAGAAGATTCCCAACGGTTTGAACGTGACTTTCATCATCTATGGGCACGAAGCCTACGGCGGCGCGGACGATCCGCGAAACTGTCAGGCGGTGAAAATTGCCCGTCCGCTCGCTTCACTGAATGCGGCCGGTAAAGCTGAGTTGAGCAACATGATTGCCGGGCTCAAACCGACTGGAACCACGCCCATCGCATTATCCTTGCGTGTTGCTGGTGAAGAGCTTCGGAAAAACGATGCTTATTGTGGACTGGTGTTGATCACGGATGGCCTGGAAACATGCCAGGGCGACCCGGTTGCCGAGGCTGCCAGGCTGGCAAGCAACCCCAAGCTGACGTTCGGCGTGAATGTTGTCGGTTTCGGCGCAAAGCCGGAGGAAGACAAAGTTCTGGCGGAGATTGCCAAATCCGGAAATGGCAAGTATTACGGAGCCGATTCGGCCAGGGAATTGGCCGACGCCCTGGGATCACTGTCCACCGAGTTGGATAAAGTCGCAACTCCGCCCATATCCGTCCCCGTTAATCGCCGCGCGATCAAAGTCCTAAAGCCGGCCATTGAATTCCCCGAGTATGAGGAAATCCAGGTCGTCAGTTTCGGGATTGGTTCGAGCTCGGTCGAGGCCTCGGGCAAATATGGCGAGGAAATCCGCATCCCCACCTCCACCACGAAGTACGAGATTCGCTGGGTACCGAAGAAAGGTCTCCCGGTGGCCATCCTCAAGGACTTTACGCTGTCCGAACGAAAAGTGATCGAGATCAAGCTCGAGGAGCACTTGGGCATGATTCGGGTCAGTGGCCAGGGAACTCCAAAAAAAGGCATCCTGGTGTACAAACGCGGCCTTGGTTCGATTATCGGGCTGCAGGAGTGCAAGAACTTCGGCGAGATCATGGTCGTGCCTGCGGAGACAGTGATTGTCAGCGTGGATGATGAGGACATTGAACAGGGCTTGATTGTTGAAGCTGGCAAGTTGCACGAACTCGAATAGCTGCGCGGCATCCAACGTCGGCAAGTCAAGCCAACAGGAGTAGTGATTATGTCAGCGAAAACACTTCGGTTTGCGCGATCGCAGATGGTGCGGTCGCGGGTCGGATCGATGGTCGTGACATTGCTCTTTGTCTGGGCGGGTACGGTCTGGTCAGCCGGTACGCAGGAGCCCCAGGACGATCCCTTCACCGGCCAGTGGGGCCTGACGTACCATTTGACAACCAAGCCAGGGCACGAAACTTATGTCAACCCCGCATCCGGGGCGACCGTCGTGCAAAAAGCGTTCGTGACGCATGTCAGCCAGCCTGGGTTTACCGTCAATTCCGACGGCACGTTCGCCCTCGGGTTGAATGACACCGGCAGCAATCGGAACGAGGAAGACCACAACTCCCCGGCGGGACCGGTGCAAAGCCGCGGGAAATGGCAGGCCTATCTCAAAGTAAGCGAGGGCAAAGTAGATGTGGACGGCGAAGTCGTACGACTAACGCTCCAACAGGCACTTGGGAGCGGAACTGCGCGCCTTGAGTGGCCTGGCACGGTTGTCCAAACCAACTACACGACATTGCCTGATAGTGACAGCGGGACTCTAGTCAATCGTCATACCTATGGTACCGACACGCGTCAATTTCCCAGAGGTCCTGGTGGTTACACACAAACCAGCGGATGGGGGAGCCAGGAATGGCTACTCAAAAAAACGTCCACGAACGGAAACACGACGATTTACAG
>JAYVKA010000065.1:0-2833 GCA_043768885.1 Planctomycetota bacterium | reverse complement strand
CGGGACGACCCGCGGGTAATGCGATCGATCAAATGGATGCTTCGCGAACACCCTCCGTCAGACGAATCGCCTGACGTTTACTATTGGTACTACGCCACCCAGGCGATGCACCATTATGGAGGCCAGGAATGGACCCAGTGGAACGAATCGCTGCGGAAGATTCTGGTAGGTTTGCAGGAAAAACGGGGGGGCAACGCGGGCAGTTGGGAACCAGGTCAATTCGAATGGGGAGCCCAGGGGGGGCGAATCTTTACGACTTCGTTTGCCGTTTGCACCCTGGAAGTCTACTATCGACGCCTTCCCCTGTTTCGAAATCTGGACCTGGACACTCCGGCCAATGAATAACCCGACCAGCACGGAAAGCCAGTCGAATCCTGCAGGGCGATCCAACGGAACGGCGTCGTCGTGGAAACTGGCGGACCGAACTATCGTGTTTGGTAATGGGCCTCTGTTGATGGGTATCGTCAACGTGACGCCGGACAGTTTTTCAGACGGCGGTAAATGGGCTCAAACCGATGCCGCGGTCGAAAACGGATTGCGACTCGTAAATGACGGAGCCGCTATTCTCGACATCGGTGGCGAAAGCACCCGTCCATATTGCGAACCTGTCTCTTGCGACGAAGAATTAACGCGAGTGATTCCTGTCATCGGGCAACTGGCCAAAAGAACGTGCGTGCCGATTTCCATTGATACGTCCAAGGCAGACGTTGCCCAGGCCGCGATCGACGCAGGCGCATCGATTATCAACGACATCACTGGGCTGACCGGTGATCCGGGAATGATTTCGGTTGCGGTTAGAACTGGTGCCGGAATTTGTGCGATGCACATGCAGGGGTCTCCGCAAACGATGCAGGAGGATCCGCAATATGAAAACGTAGTCGAAGAAATTCTCGCATGGCTAAAAAGCCGGCGGCGTAAGTTGATCGAAGCCGGTATTGAATCCGATCGAATTTGTCTGGACCCCGGAATCGGATTCGGGAAAACGCATGAGCACAATTTGCAGCTGCTCAAATCAATCGAACGGTTTCACGAAACCGGTGCGCCGCTGTTGGTCGGACATTCCCGAAAGGGTTTCATCGGAAAACTAACCGGGCCCGAACTCGAAGCCCGCGACGCTGGAACGCTTGGGATCAGCCTGCATCTCGCGTTAGGTGGCGTTCAGATCATTCGGCTTCACGAAGTCGCCGCGACTCGCAACGCACTCCAAACGATGCTGGCCGTTCGCGACGTTGCCAAACCGTTTGCTTACGATTGGCCCCGGCCTGCCATGGCAGTGGACCTGGTGGTTCTGAGACCCTCATCGGCCGGGCAGGAGATTCTGTTGATTCAACGGAAACGCGATCCATTCGTCAATTGCTGGGCTTTGCCCGGAGGTTTTGTCGAACCGGACGAGACGGTCGCCCAAGCCTCACTTCGTGAACTCAACGAGGAAACCGGAGTTGTCGGTGCAAACCCGATTGAGATTGGGACCTGGTCGCGACCGGATCGTGATCCACGTGGCCGGGTAATCAGCGTCTGCTTTTGGATGGAAGTCGCTTCCACAACACAGGCGATTGCAGGCGACGATGCGAAAAGTGCCCGCTGGCATTCGCTGAACAAACTGCCCAGGCTGGCTTTCGATCACGCAGAAATGATCGCTGCAGCCATGAATCGCTAAGCTTCTTTTCGCTTAATCATGCGGACTTCGTTTCCCGACTCGTTGTAGGAGACCTCGTCCATGAACTCACGGATCAGCATCACACCGCGACCGGACGGAATATCGACATGTTCGTCATCGGTCGGGTCCGGAATATCCTCCAGCTTAAACCCAACCCCTTCGTCGCGAACACAAACCTCCAGCATCGTGCAATTGCAGTCGATCTTGATAAAGACTTTTTTGCTCGTGTCGCCTTTGTTGCCGTGCTTGATCGCGTTCATCACCGCTTCTTCCAGCGCCATATGAACGGCAAACAATGACTCGTCAGGCCATTTCCCGGACTCCAGACGTTCAACCACATTCCGAATCAGATCGCAGGCCTCCATGGCATCGCTCGGAATGTCTTTTTGCAAACACCAGTTCGTTATCAATTCAGTCATCTGCCCCGTCCTGACAGGATTTCAATCAGCTTGGAATTTTCCGGGGATTCCGGATCTACTCATTCATCGCGTCAATCGCTTCCTGTTCGCTCTCATGGATCCTGAAAATAATATCCAGTTGGGTAAAGCCGAACAAATCCCGAACCGTATTATTCATCTGGCACAGCCCGACTTTTCCGCCCCGAGCCCTCAGTCGCTTTTCCATTACGATCAACTTGTTGATGGCCGCACTGGAGAAAAACCGCACGTCGGAAAAATCAAGGACGACTCTTGCGTTCTCCTCGTCTATCCCCAAACTCAACAATTCCTGTCCCAGCAGTTCGATTCGTTCGGGATCCATCACCCGGGCATCGACGAACTTGACAATCTTGGTGTTGTCCCGGTTTTCAAGTTTGATGCATTCGTATTGGGACATTCTGGTACTGTGCGAGTTGAATGAGTTTCGTCGGCGCGCCGATCTGATCCGTTTTTTCGAGCCGCTGCCGTCTCCATAATATCACGCCATCGCGGGTCCAGTACCGGCCTCAGTCCAGCCAACCGAAAAATCCTTGTCCAAGGCCAACCGGCCGTGAGCCCCAGAAAGCACAATTTCCCTATGTGGCCCAATCTCCAGACTGTTCGAACGTGATCGGTGGGGTATTTCGCCCGGTGGGAAACGTCCTTTATTGGCGCATCGAAAGCCCGTGCAGGAAAAACACAGTCCCGGCAAAGAACACCGGCCAACAGATCCACGAGGGCGGCGTCAGGATCTTTGGGG
>JAYVKA010000064.1:0-6760 GCA_043768885.1 Planctomycetota bacterium | reverse complement strand
ACTTTGACGAGCGACCGGGCGCAGGTGCAAGTCGAGAACGCTTTTCTCAAAACGGTCAAATCGACCACTGTCTCAGCACGCGTGCCAGGTGTAATAGATTCTCTGGAAGTGGAAGAAGGCTCCAAAGTTACCCGGGGGCAGGAGTTGGGCAGATTGCTGGATTCAACGATACGATTGCAAATTACACGGGCTGAAGTGGCACTCGAAAAGGTCCGCCTGCAATCGGAAGACGATATCGACCAAAGGCTGGCGGAGAAGCGGTCAGCGGTCGCGATCAACGAACTGGACCGGGCGATCGCATCCAACAAGAGAATGCCCAACATAGTTCCGGTAAGGGAAGTTGACCGCTTGCAACTGGTTGCGGACAGCACTCTGCTCGAAATCGAACGGACTCAATACGATCGTGAATTGCACGCCCAGGAATTGAGGATGGCCGAAGTCGAACTGGAACAGGCCAGGGATTTGCTGGAGAAGCATCGAATTGTGGCACCGGTAAACGGCGTTGTTGTTGCGGTCGACAAGAGTCGCGGCGAATGGACTGAACCCGGAGTTGGACTGTTGCAAATTGTTCAGACAAAGACTCTCCGTATCGAGGGCTTTGTCAATTCGAGTCATGCGGGAATTGGACTGCAAGGCAGGGAAGCAACTGTCTCGATTGATGTTGGCGGCAAAAAGCACTCGGTGCCCGGCAAGGTAACCTTTGTAAGCCCGGAAACGAATCCAATAAATGGTCAGGTTCGGGTATTCCTGGAAATTGAAAATCCGGACAATCTATATCGTGCCGGCGTCCGCGTCGAAGCCGTCATCGATATTCAACAACAATGATTCGAAACGAACAGGCCGCAGATGCAGTACCGGTTACGAGGCTACCAACCCTGGATGCGATTCGCCGGGACCTGGAGTGGTCTCAGCATGCCGGCGATGACAAAAATCGCTGGATTGTTCGCGATCCAATTTCGCTGGAATATTTTTACCTGAGCGACACCGAGCGATCGACCGCAAAACTTCTTGACGGTACCAGAAATTCTCAGCAGATTCTGGACGAGGTAAACCAACATCAGGCAACGGGCAAATGGACAAGCCAGGAATTGTCACTGTTCGTCATGAAGCTTCGAAACGCCTGTCTGTTGAAACCAATGCTGCCCGGTTATTCGGCAATGCTATGGAATCAACATATTGGCGCAAGCCGACGGGGCTGGGTAGCGCCTTTGCTAAGTCCGATTGCCGTCCGTGTTCCGGTTTTTGATCCAACGACATTTCTTTCATGGACCGGGCCACTGGCATACCTGCTATTCCACAAAATCACTGTCTTGTTTTGGTTGGCGGCCGCTTTGATCGCGTTTTTGTTTTCGATCTCGCGGATCATTCCGGCCGTAGCCGATACCGGCACGCTGTTCCAGCATTTCCAGGGAGAGAACGCGATATGGCTAATTGTTTCGTTCGCCATTGTTAAGTCCCTGCATGAACTGGGGCATCTCCTGGCGTGCAAGAAATGGAAATCGGAATGTCATGACGTGGGACTGTTGTTTCTGGTCTTTGTCCCCTGCCTTTATTGCGACACGTCGGACAGCTGGAAATTGCGGAATCGTGCAAGCCGCGCGGCGATCGCCGCCGCTGGTGTCTACGTTGAAATAATACTGGCCACCATCGCTGCAGCCGCGTGGATGGTTCTTCAGCCGGGACTTCTTCAGGCGATTGCGCTGAACGTAATGTTGATTTGCTCAGTCGGAACGGTTTTGCTGAACGCCAATCCGCTACTTCGATACGATGGTTACTACATTCTCGCCGACCTTTGGGGCGTACCGAATCTGGCGGATCAAAGCCGCGAAGTCTTACAGCAATCGATCATCGGTTTTCTGACCGGAGTTCCAATCAACAGGAACCGGTGGGACGTTCATCCTTTTGGCCTGGCGGTTTACGGGATCGCCGCGTTGATCTACCGATTGTTTGTAGTTACCCTCATTTTGTACGTCGCCTGGAATCTGCTGGAGCCAATCGGGTTGGGATTGGCTGCGGTAGCTGTCATTGTGCTGACATTGGCTGGGTTGGCTTATGCGACCATTCGCTCGGCCGGACAAATATTCGGAGGGATAATCATGCGGGGACCAATCCGTGTATTTCGAATTCTTGCAGTGCTGGCCCTGCTTGCCGGTGGCTTTTGCTTTCTTTGGACATTTGAATTCACGGAATTCATTCGCGCCAGG
The DNA here is from genome assembly GCA_043768885.1 of Planctomycetota bacterium. Lineage (GTDB taxonomy): Bacteria > Planctomycetota > Planctomycetia > Pirellulales > Pirellulaceae > BJ22. The sequence goes on along the minus strand of JAYVKA010000064.1, from coordinate 4,556 downwards.
GCCGTCGCGACTAGCGGCAACCTGACTCCGATTTTTGCACGCCGAACTGGCGAACTAACCGTTTTGGCAAGTGCCGGGGACGGCGTATCCACGAACGATTCGCTTTACATGCTGGATAGCCCTGAAAAACGACTCAATGTGATCAATCTGGACGGTGAAATCGCAATCTTGAAGGAACGGGTCCCGGCCCTGGAGTTTCTGGCACGGAGCGACCCACAGGCTGCGGCCACTCTGAATGGTCTGAAGGAACAACTTCAAAAACTCGAAAATCAGCGAGAGTCGGTTGCCGATGAAATCCGCTCGTTGACTGTCGGCGCGGCCCACGACGGAAGGATTGTCGAAGGCAACAGCCAACTGGTCACAATGGTGGCGGAACCACTGGATGTCTGGCACCTCAATGGTGTTTGGCAAAAACGTCACTCGGGGCGAACGGTTCAACGGGGAGAGGCGTTGGGCTGGTTGGCAGATTCTGACAAAGCAGTCTTGCGGGCTTACGTTTCCGACAAAGACTGTGAACGCCTGGAAACCGGCATGTCGGTCCGCTGCAAGTGGGACAACGATCCGGCATCGATCCTGCACGGATCGGTCGAGAACATTTCGTCGGATCCGATTGCCGCAACGCCGCATCCGATGTTGGGCGATCCGGGATTTCTCTCGACGCGAAACGCGTCCGGTGCTTATGTCCCGATGATTCCTCACTACGAAGTAACGATCACGTTGATCGATGCTCCCCAGGTGTCCCTGCACAATGCAGCCGTCACCGTTCATTTCGAGACCGGTAAGATCACTGCCCCAAAATGGCTATGGCGGTACATTCAAAAGAATCTTCGTCCCACGCAATGATTCACTGTTCCGCGTGGGACGTCGTTCGAGTCGATCATTCCACTTACAAGGTCAGCTTGTAAACAAAGCCCTTGTCGTCGGCGTCGATCAGCACATTCTGGAACTCTTCTCCGCCGGCCATTTTTGCCAGGAACTCACCAGACAATTCGGGCAATAACGTTTTGTTCAGAATCTTGTCGACGTTCCTGGCTCCGGTATCGACTTCGGTACATCGTGCGACAATCGACTCGACCACAGCGTCGGTGTATTCCGTTTTTGCACCGTAGTTTTCCTTGATCCGCCGGACAACTTTTCCAAGCTTCAGGCGTACGATTCGCCGCATGATGTCTTCGGCCAAAGGGAAATATGGGATCACGGTAATCCGGCCGAGAAATGCCGGCTTGAAGGACTTGAGCAATTCTTCATGCAGCGACTCTCCCAGCGCTTCCGGAGTTGGAATCGTGTCGGGGTCCGCACACAGGCTCTTGATCAAATCGGTTCCGGCGTTCGAAGTCATGATAATGACGGTGTTCTTAAAGTCGATATCGCGACCCTCACCATCTTTCATGTTCCCTTTGTCAAACACCTGATAAAAAATGTCTTGAACGCCGGGATGAGCTTTTTCCATTTCGTCCAGCAACACGACGCTGTACGGTTTTCGGCGCACCGCTTCGGTCAGGATTCCGCCTTCGCCATAGCCGACATACCCTGGAGGCGAGCCCATCAAAAGCGAAACCTTATGTTCTTCCTTGAACTCCGACATGTTGATGGTGGTCATGTTTTGCTCGCCGCCGTACAGCAATTCAGCCAGCGTAAGTGCTGTTTCCGTTTTGCCAACACCGCTCGTTCCGGCCAACAGAAATACGCCAATCGGGCGGCTCGGGTCCGTCAACTTTGCCCGCGACGTCTGAATACTCTCGGCGATTTGTTTTAAGCCGTGGGACTGACCGACAACGGACTCCTCCATCCGGTCTTTCAAATTGATAATCGTTTTGATTTCGTTCGCAACCATTCGACCGACAGGAATGCCCGTCCAGGCGGCGACCGTAGCCGCAACTGCCGACGCATCGCAACATCCAAAGACCAGGGGCTCTTCCTGCTGCAGTTCCCGCAGGCCTTTTTCAAGTGTTGTGATTTCACCGCGCAACTTGTCGACATCGACCGGAGGTGTTTCGGTCTTCTCTTTCTTGGGCGGTTCTGCTTTTGCTTTTTCTGCTTTTGGATTTTCCGCTTTCGATTTTCCGTCTTTGGCAGTTTCTGCCGCTTGGGCTTCCTCAGTCGACCCGCTTAACAGACGTCGATAACCGTTGATTTGTTTGACGAGTTCCAGTTCCTTTTGCCAACGGATTTCCAGTTCCGCCTTCTTTTCAGTCGTCGCCTGTTTTTCCTGATTCAGGGCCTCGATACGGGACGAGTGGTCAGCACCAGCCTGCATTTCACGCTCAAGAATCCCAAGCGTCGTTTCGATTTTTTGCAAGGTACGAATACAGGCCTCGATCGCAGGTGGCATCGAGTTTTGGCTCAATCCAATTCTCGCGCAGGTCGTGTCCAAAAGACTGATCGCCTTGTCGGGCAATTGCCGGCCACTGATGTAACGACTGGATAATTTCACCGCGTCCTCGACGGCCTCGCTCAAAATCCGGACTTTGTGGTGTTTCTCAAGGGTCGCCACGAGTCCCCGCAACATGCCAATCGCACTCTCTTCAGACGGCTCGGCTACATTCACTACCTGGAAGCGGCGGGCGAGAGCGGCATCCCGTTCGAAGTACTTTTTGTATTCAGCCCAGGTCGTTGCGGCGATCGTTCTCAGTTCACCACGAGCCAAAGCCGGCTTGATCAGGTTCGCTGCATCTCCTTGCCCTGCCTGACCGCCTGCACCGATCAACGAGTGGGCTTCATCAATAAACAGAATGATCGGAGTTGGCGAAGACTTGACTTCTTCGATTACCGTTTTCAACCGATTCTCAAATTCACCTTTTACGCCCGCACCGGCCTGCAAAAGTGCCAAATCCAGCGTTCGCAAAGTCACGTTTTGCAAATTCGGCGGTACGTCCCCCTCGGCAATTCGCAAGGCAAAACCCTCGGCCACAGCCGTTTTCCCAACGCCTGGTTCACCGGTAAGAATTGGGTTGTTTTGCCGGCGACGGCATAGGATGTCGATCACCTGTCGAATCTCATCGTCCCGACCCAGGACCGGATCAATCTTTCCCCGACGGGCACTGTCCGTCAAATCAATCGTGTATTGGTCCAGCGAGGGCGTTTTGCTTGGGCCTTTTCTTGGACCCGCTGGACCACTGGCACCTGGTTTTGATTCTGCCTCATGCGCCGGCGCCACGGACTCAGATGAATCGGCACAGGTGTCCATGAAGGACTTGCGCAGTGTTTCATACGTGAGCTTTTCGAACTCGGGGCTAATCCCCGATACAGAGCGGGCAATGCCATCCGAGCCCAACATGGCGAGAATCAAATAGCCGCTGCGGACTTTGTCATCGCCAAATTCAACCGATGCCAACAACCAGGCTTCACGGATCAAATCAACAATCACCTGGCTGAGAGCCGGCGGTCGTGCGTTTCCGGTTTTCAGCCGATCCATCGACTTTTGCAAATCTGCCAACAACCGCGACATATTGATGTCATAGTCTTTGGCAATCGCCTCAAAATCACCGTCCGTTCGCTCGGCGAATTTTGCCAACCAATGCTCGATCTCGACATTGTAGTTGGTGCGGGAAAGACAAAGACCAGCGGCGCTTTCAAGTGACTGTTTGCATTGAGGATTCAGTCTCGATACAAGCGACTTGAGATTCAGGGACAACATGCTCTTGGACTCTCCTGGTTTAAAACCGCTTGCCGTATAGCCCAGCGATTATTCCGATTGAAAAAACTGGAAACCAGATCGGTCTGGCTTCAACAAAAATCATTGTCCGGAAAACGTGACCAATTTCAGGTTGGGCGTCAAATCAAAATCATCTTCATTATGCGGTAATGTCGTTCGGAGCACCGGTTACGCAAATTACTGCATCCTTCCTGTTCTCTCCCGCGCGATCTCCGATCAACCAGCTATTTTGCCCCAAACGGGTACCGCCAACCAGTCCGCACCTCGGCACTTCGGTTCCGATCAATTCCAGCTGAAGATCAAATTCGAATTGTGGTCCTGCATACAGTCGAACCGTTTGAGCAATCGCAGTCAGCACTCGAGAACCTGGCAGAAATGTTACAAACTGGTCGTATGTTAAAGGCCCCAAACAAACCCGAAATTTTCCCTGAATATCCCAGATCCGCTCGCCAACAATAAATGAGGCGCCCAGCTGACAATTCAAACCCAGCGGTTTTGCCCGTGTCGGCATTTCCGAACGGTCGCTGGCACTGAGATTCCTCCATTGCCCGACAAACTGCTGGATCGTTGCCGGGACCATGTAGTAGGCGGAAAGCATCCTCGCCAGGGACACGGAATTTTTCGGAAAACCGGAAAAATATCCGGAAAATTCAATTGTGATTTCGTCTTTGACTTCTTGCCGGTTTCGTAGCCCCGCCGTTCCCATTCCGGCAATTGCGAAAAGCGAAGTTGTAAAGAGATCGACCGTAGAGGGGTGACTGCTGTAAGTTCGGTCGTACGCTATGGGCAATCGATATTTAGTCGAAGCCCGGTAGAAGAGTGAAAGGATCCGATGGGTAAACAAGTCCAGCAAATCCTTTTCCGGAACGCCTTTTATCAGCGTCTTGCCTCCGGACCGTGG
>JAYVKA010000063.1:0-6107 GCA_043768885.1 Planctomycetota bacterium | reverse complement strand
CGCGATCATGCCATCAGTTCCATGGCTGGAGTATGGCCATTGTTGTCCCTGAATCGACTATCGCAGCCGACATCGGCAAACATCGGCTGGCTTCAGCGGCGACAAAGTGCGCCAAATTTGCCGGGCGTGTTTGCGACGGATTTTTGCCAGTCGGAATCGGCGAACGTCCATCATCTGGTGTTGTCCGTCATGATTTTTGACCAGTAGCATTGGCAGCGTCACGACCTTGACCAGTAACGGAACCCTCGTTTGAAACGGGAGAAATTCGATCGTTACCGGCTGGTCCCGACGGCTGGAAAAACTGTCGCCGCAATCCCAGTAGAATGATGGGAACTGGTACGTCTCGGAGAGGACCTGAAGATAGACTCCGGGTTGGATGTCTTCGGCTGCGATGGGCCTGGCGACGATCACGTTTAGTTTGCTCATCGGGCTGCGGGGGAAAGAACTTGCCGGTCAAAATTTCACTGACAATAATTCAGGAGCAGGCCAAATCGGGCGGGTTCGCGCAAAAGACCGCCCAAAGGAATACACTGCAAATTGGAAAGCTTTTCGCAGATTCCAGGGGAAATCCCCGTTCCGGCGACTCTTGTCTCGACGATTTGGCATCGTAATTGCGGAGTGAAACCAATCCCGCTCAACGCACTGTTTTTCATTTATTCCAAACCGGCTTAGCCATGACGACACAAACCAAACAAAGAATTGACGACCTGACAGCACGAATTCGTCTGGCCAGCGAGCCTTTTCGGCGAATCACGGACACGGTGAACCAGGTGATGGTCGGCCAGGAACGACTGGTCAACAGGATGCTGGTCGCGCTGCTGGCCAACGGACATCTGTTGATCGAAGGCGTTCCGGGGCTGGCAAAAACGACGGCGGTCAGCTGCCTGGCCCAGGCGATCAACACCGGCTTTCAACGTTTGCAGTTTACACCTGACTTGCTCCCCGCCGACTTGATTGGCACCCAGGTCTACCGTCCGCAAGACCAAACCTTTGTCGTTCAGAAAGGGCCGATCTTTTCGAACTTGATCCTCGCTGACGAGATCAACCGCGCGCCGGCCAAAGTTCAAAGTGCATTGCTCGAGGCGATGCAGGAACGGCAAGTTACGATCGGCGGCGAAACCTTTCTGCTCGATGAACCGTTCCTCGTGATGGCGACGCAAAACCCGGTCGAGCAAGAAGGAACTTATCAGTTGCCCGAAGCCCAAACCGACCGTTTCATGCTGAAGGTGATCGTCGGCTATCCGAACCGTGCGGAAGAACTGGAGATCTTGCAGCGGATGAGCAAGACTCGCCCGAAGTTCAACATCACGGCGGTGACTTCGCCCGAAGAAATCATGCAGGCCCGCGACTTGATCGACGAGATTCATGTCGATCCGAAAGTTCAGGGCTATATTGTCGATCTGGTGATGTCGACCCGCCAGCCGCGCGCGTACGGAATGAAGACGCTGGACGGGCTGATTCAGTTTGGCGGCTCACCCCGCGCGACGATCAACATTACGCTCGGAGCCAAGGCGACGGCGTTCCTCGCCGGTCGCGGTTTCGTCACGCCCCAGGACATCAAGGAAATCGCCCCCGACGTGTTGCGGCACCGGGTAATCGTGACCTACGAAGCCGAAGCCGAAGGCCGCACCAGCGAATCAATCATCCACGAAATCCTCAACCACATCCCGGTACCCTAGATACTCGTTCCCATGCTCCGCATGGGAACGCACTGCGCCCCGGAGGCTCCGCCTCCCGACACCCGCAAGACGGCAGGCAGAGCCTGCCACGCATCCCGTTACCAGCGAGACGCTGGTAACGAGTTGCACTCAATCCAAAATCCAAAATCAAAAACTCCACCCGTGATTCCCCGCGAGATTATCCAGAAAATCCGCCGCATCCAGATTCGTACATCTCACAAGGTGGACGAAATGCTGGCTGGCAACTGGCATTCGGCCTTTAAGGGTCGCGGCATCGAGTTCGAGGAAGTTCGCCCGTACCAGGTTGGCGACGACGTTCGTACGATCGACTGGAACGTCACGGCGAGAACTGGCGAGCCGTTTGTAAAACTGTTTCGTGAAGAACGCGAACTGTCGGTCATGCTGCTTGTCGATCTGAGCGGATCTCAAGACATTGGTACGAACTACCAAACCAAACGCGAATTAGTCGCCGAGTTGGGGGCGACGCTGGCGATGTCTGCCATCAAAAACAACGACCGGGTAGGTCTGACTCTGTTTACTGACGGCATTGAAAAAAGCATCCCCCCCGGACAGGGCTCGCGGCACGTGCTGCGATTGATTCGCGAGCTGTTGTATTGCGATGCGGTTGGCACCGGAACGAATGTCAAGGCCGCGCTGGAGCATTTGAACCGGACCAGCAAACGCCGAAGCGTCGTGTTTCTGATCAGCGATTTTCAGGACACCGGCTTCGAGACGACATTGCGAATCGCCCGCCGCAAACACGACATCATTCCTGTAGTGATTGGTGACCGCCGCGAAGCAGAGTTGCCGAACGTCGGGCTGGTTCGATTGCGCGACGAGGAAACAGGCGAAGTGATTTTGGTTGATACGTCCAGTCGCCGGAATCGCGAGTTGTTCCGAAAGCTGAATCAGGAGCAGGCCGAATGGCGCGACGGGCTGTTTCGACGCCTGCGAATGGAACCGATCCGGCTGGAAACCGGTCATGATTTCGTCGAACCGTTGCGGCGCTACTTCAGCAAACGGGAGGGTCGCTGATGTTGGTCGGTACAGTTCAGCAATACAATATCAGCCGCAACGCGCTAGCGGCCGGTTCCGGAAGAGGTTCTGTGAGCGCCAGGAAACCGGCCGCTAGCGCGTTGCGGCTGATGCATCCACGCTGTCTTTCGAACATTATTGCTCTTTCGCAGTTCATTTTGGCGGTGTTCCTGATCGTATTCGGCGCAGGCTCTTGTTTTGCAATTCAGACTGAACCCGAAACGGGAGCGAAATCGTATTCTGCCGAAGCGGGTCCTGTGAAAATGACCGTTACGATTTCGAAGAACAAGGCAGCGGTTGCTGATCCGGTCGAGTTGAACTTGTCGATCCTGGCACCGGACGACGTCAAGGTTTTTTTGCCTCAGGTTCCCTCTCACTTGGGATCGCTGGATGTCATAAGTCACCAGGAGTGGCCCGATCTTCCGTCAACAAACGGACGACAGTGGCGACAAAAGCTGGTTCTCGAATCGATTCAAACCGGTGAGTTGAAGATTCCAGCGATCGAAGTTGGACTGTCGGGAAACGGTGACGATGATCGGATTCGATCGCCTGAGATTCCACTAACCATCACAAGCGTTCTCGAAGACCGGGCGGACCCGGCGGCGTTTCGCGACATTCGAACCGTGATCGACCTGCCCGTTCCGGAAAAACGGTCCTATGCCTGGATTGGCTGGACTGCGGGATTTGTTGTGGGTGCAGTTGCACTGGTCGCTCTGGCTATTGCGGTGACCCGTCGACGCCGCTGGATACTTCCGGGCGGATGGGCGATGCAGGAACTGATTTCAATTCGCGCGGAACTCGACCAGGGTAAATTGTCCAACTCGGATGGTGCATCCGGCTTGTCGGTGACGTTGAGAACATTTCTTGAAATGCAATTCGGATTTTCGGCCGCCTCCAGCACGACCGATCAGGTGTTGGATGAGCTGCGCGAACGAGATGAACTCAAGCCGGAACTGGTTGACGACCTGGCCGGGCAATTGCACCAACTGGACCTGATCACCTACGCGGGATTGGAGCCAGACAAATCAGAATTGTTGAAAGCAGTCGATGCTGCGAGCAGTTGGGTCGAGCAAGCCATGGCTCCAGCGGCTTCGCAGGATTCTGCCAGCGATTCCGGGGGAGGCGCCTGATGATTTCGTTCCTTGCAATGTTTCATTCTCCCTGGTACTTGTTGTTGCTGGTGTTTTTGCCACCCGCTGGATTGTTGCTTTTTGCCAGCCGCCGACGTCCGGCAATTCGTTTCAGCTCGGTCGGGATTGCGAGACAATTGCAGCCGACCGTCCGGCAAAAACTGATGTGGTTGCCGCCCGCGCTGACTCTCGCCGCGATGTTGTTCCTGATTCTCGGCCTTGCACGGCCACGCCAAGGCCGCGAGCAGACAGTAATTGACTCCGAGGGGATCGCGATCGAGTTGGCCGTTGACCGGAGCGGAAGCATGCAGGCGCTCGATTTTCAAATTGATGGTGAACGGGTGGACCGGTTGGCCGCAATCAAGAATGTAGCGGGAAAATTTGTCGGTGGCGGGGAGGGGCTGGACGGTCGGGTCAGCGATTTGGTTGGCCTGGTGACTTTTGCCGGATACGCCGACGCAGTCACTCCCTCGACGCTGGATCACGGTTTTCTGGTTTCGCAATTGAACAATGTCAAAATCGCGACCAGCCGGAATGAAGACGGCACGGCGATCGGTGACGCACTATCGCTGGCTGTCGAAAAACTGAATGGATTGGATGCGAGGCAAAAAGAGAAAGTCAAAAGCAAGATCGTAATTTTGCTGACCGACGGTGAAAACAACGCTGGCGAACTGGATCCAAAGCAGGCCGCCGAGTTGGCTGCGACGCTGGGCATCAAGGTCTATACGATTGGCGTTGGCACTCGCGGCGAAGCACCCGTTCCGGTTGCCGATCCGTTCACGGGCCGCCAACTCATTCGGATGATGCCCGTCAGTATCGACGAGGCGACTTTGCAAAAGGTGGCCGAACTGACTGGCGGAAAATATTTCCGGGCGACCGATACGGATTCGCTGAGGAAAATCTACGCCGAAATTGACAAACTGGAAAAGACCAAAGTCGAAGCCAAAAATTTTGTGGATTATCGGGAATTGGCCGTCCAGCCGTGGCGCACTGGTCGGCTGTGGGGCTGGCTCACAGTACCGCCGTTGTTGCTGCTTGCATTTGTCTTGCTCGCAGCTCGCTGGTTCCTTCAACAAACCTGGTTGCGGGAGTTGGCATAAACCGCAGGTCCGCCTGTCCCACGCGGACAAACATTCGCAGGTCCGCCGGTCCCCAGGTGGACCATCAGATTCGACGTGAGCCCCGGGGACAGGCTCACTTACATGCAAGTAAGTCAGGCTTTCCAGCCTGACAACCGAAACAAAGAAATATGGACTATCACATTGGCAATCCGAAATTCTATTGGCTCCTGGGCATCGTCGCCTGCGGAGTGCTATTGGTTTTGTTTGCCATGGCAGCGCGATCGAGTGCGCGCCGCCAGTTTGCCACCGCGAATATTGCGTCGCGGTTAATGCCCGCTGTGAGGACCGGCACGAATTGGATGTCGGCGATTCTGGTTGCAATGACGTTATCGCTGCTGGTTTTGGCGATGGTCGATATTCGCTGGGGCAAGACGACTCAGGAGGTTCCACAGAAAGGGTTGGAAGTGGTCTTTGCACTCGACGTCTCACGAAGCATGCTGGCCGAAGACGCTACACCGAACCGGCTGGAGCGGGCCAAACAGCAGATCGGTGACATGTTGGACGAAATGGCAGGGGACCGTGTGGGGCTGGTGATTTTTGCCGGCGAATCGCGATTGCAGGTTCCCTTGACCAGCCACTACGACGACTTTCGGCAGACGCTCGATTCGGTCGGGCCGCAATCGCTTCGACGCGGCGGTTCGCGGTTGGGTAACGCACTGGAAACGGCGGCCAGTGCTTTTCTTGCCAAGACGAATGAGCATCGAACGATTGTGATTTTCACCGACGGCGAAGACCAGGAGAGTCAGCCCGTTGAAATTGCCAGGCGGCTACATGAAGAGCAGGGGATTAGGGTCTTCACGATTGGACTCGGAGACATCGATCGCGGTTCGCGCATTCCGGCCGCCAATGATGGACGTGGATTTGTCGAGTACGAGGGTGAACCGGTGGTGTCAAAACTCAACGGAGAGATTTTGCAATCGATTGCAACCGAAACCGAAGGGGCTTTTGTTCCGGCGGGAACGCGCCGGGTAGATATGGGGCAGGTCTATCGCCAGTTCGTGGCCAATGTTCCACAGACCGACTTTGAAACCGCAACGATCGATGCCTGGACGCCAGGGTTTCAGTGGTTTGCAGTTCCGGCGCTGATATTGTTGTTTTTTGAGGTTCTGGTTTCGACTCTTGGCTTTCGGGGAAAACACCGA
>JAYVKA010000062.1:0-2353 GCA_043768885.1 Planctomycetota bacterium | reverse complement strand
GAAGATTCGCGGACGTTTCGCGACCGGATTCCCATCACCTGTTCTCTCCAAAGGGTGAAGGTAGACGAAAATCAACCGAACACGTCTCCGTCGAGCAACCGGTTTCGAAAAGCGGTCGGCTTGAATTGACGCGGGGGCTGGTCAAGTATGCTTCGAGATCTCCCCGTCACGTAAGTGTGATGCCAACATCGACAAGCACGACTTCCCAAAACCCGATGACGGTTCCTGAAATCCTCTCGCCTGTCCATCACGGGGAAAAGGGAAAAGGGAAAAAACGGGGATAGGTCCGAATGGCATTAACAAGTTCGTAAGTCATGGTCCTGCTGATCTGCAACCGGAAAAGTGGTCCACGCGGAGTGAGAAAAATCGGGATAGAATCTGGCCAGACGTTTTGGAGGATTGATCATGAAGGGGGTGTCCGAAAAGTGTCAGGGACCGTTTTGGCAAGTTGGGCCGATTTCGATTTGCAGATCGGGGTTCAGACTTGTTGATTTGCCGTCAAGGACTCAGTCCATTCTTTTTTTCCAGTAACCCGGTTTTCGTTTGGTGTGGGCCAACGCTACGACAAAGATCTTATCGCCACGAATGACATAGACCAACACGAATGGGAATTTTCGAAACCGGAATCCGCAGGTATCGCTCAAGTATGGCGCCCAAGCCTCAGGCGAACGAAGGATCAACTGCTCCGCAGAATCAATCACAATGCACGGAATTCCGAAGCGATCTTCTCATCCCGTTCGCGATACCACTCCAACGTCTCCCGAATCTCGCGGATTGCTTGCGGGTGAAATTCAATCTGAAATTTGGGATTCGCCATCAATCATTTTCCATGCTTCGGCGGAGGGAATCGTTTTCACGCGGCCGCTGTCCATGTCGGCGATTCGAGTGCGAACCTCGTCCTTCCAGGCATCGCGAATCTGTGCATCTTGATGCAGATCCGATGCGTCATCGAGGCTGGCCAGGATGGCGTTGACGATCACGGTTCGTTCTCCCGGATCAAGCCGAAGGGCAGAAGCGATCAATTGATGGGTTGATTCGGTCATGGACGTCTCCAGCGTTCAAGCAAACGATGAACTGATTCTATTCTCCCGGTAGGCTGTGTTCCATATGCAGGTCAAAAAAGGGGCAAGCCAGCGGCAGGTGAAAGGCCGACTATCGCATCGTGTTTGGGTGAACGGATCGACTGGCCGGCTAACACACATTTGCTGTCGCCGCTCTCGCGGCTTGGGGAAAATTTTTGTTGCCTCTTTCTACGGGTTCACACCCGCTAAAATTTGCTGCCGCCACATTCGTGGCTTTTTCGCGATTATCGTTTCGGAAGTCGCAGAATCATCCAGCCCCGCGCTGGCTCGCCGTTGGAAATGTTTCGCTGTTCGAACATTGGGGTTACAGCAAAATGAAGACGCTGTCGGGATACGTTTCGGCAACCTGAACCACAAAAACGTCAGTCCAGTCTCGGCCCTGCTCTTTCAGCTTTTTGGAAAGTTTGTCGAACGTCGGCGCGTCGGCCACCAATTCTCCATCGTCGAGGGCCACATACGTGCCGATCTCAAATCGAGCATTGAGCGAGTCTTTGCATTCCTCGAATTTTGCGCGGTTTCGATTGTTCGACATCGAAGAGTTGCCTTGTCCAATTTCCAGATTCACCTGTTTCGGTAGTCTCGACTCAGGGCCTGCATGTGACCAGGGCCATTGCCTGCCTTAAATTGATTTGCAAATGCTTCGTCTTCCCGAAATTCCGCAACAATCTGTTCACGATGATCGGACAGATACGACAAAGCAGCGTGAACCTGGGCCAGTGACAAATCGATAAAACACTCGGCGATCTGCGCCGGGGTCTTGCCGAATATCTCTGATTGGGCATAGATGTCCTGCACACGAATTCGGGTGCCCTCAACGAACGTACGCGGTTGGCCAGCACGGTTTTCGCGAATCCCGATATGGGTGGCGACTTTTTGAATCATGGTTTAATCGTACGTTCACGCTTTGCAGATTGCCAGGGCAAAAAGGGAACCCGCCAAAAACGATCATTCCGAGGCAGGTTGCGAGTGTCAGCCAATATGAACAATTCAGCCAGTTTCCTTCGGAAGCAAATCAACGAAGACGGGCAGGATGCCCGACGGGTTTTTGCTTTGTGCATTCTGTGATTGATTGTTCTGTCGTTGGTCGCGTTTTCGATTTTGACCATTCCGCATCTCACGCGTTTCAACCAGGCTGCTCACACGTCACGGCTCAAAAAATGGTGCTGTCCAATTAGTTCGAGTTGTTCTTTTTTGATTCTGCCTGTTTCTTGTGGCCGGCTTCGACAGTTTCTTCAAAGGTCGCGAGAACCCGGGCTGTGTTTTTCGGATTC
>JAYVKA010000061.1:0-13641 GCA_043768885.1 Planctomycetota bacterium | reverse complement strand
AATTCCAGACGGGCGAAACATCGCTGCCACCACTGCCGTCCGGATCGGGGAGTGTCACGATCTTGCGGCGATAGAGATTGTCATAAACGAAAGTCGTCTCGCGCCCCAGCGGATCGATTTGTTTCTTCAAGCTGCCGACCAGATCGTATTCGCTGTACTGCCAGACCGAAGCGGGTGCACCAACACCCGCTCCATCCGGATCGGGGAGCGTGACGTGCGTCAGCCGGTTGAGTGCGTCATAATCATAAGTCGTGACCCGCCCCAACGGCGCTGTCACGGTTTTCAGTTTGCCGACGAAATCATATTGATAGTTGTAGACCAGCGAAGTCAGAGTGGTGCCGCTTCCGTCGGGATCGGCAGTCGTCAGGCTGCTGACCCGGTCGCGGTTGTCATAGCCGGTGGTCGTGAGCCGTCCCAGCGGGTTGGTCTCCTGCGTGCGGCGACCGAGGTTGTCATAGCCAAAGACCCAGCTCGAGACGGCTTGCGGGCCGCTCAAGTCGGGATCGGGGAGAAGGACTGACTGCAGCCAGCCGTTGTTTGTGTAAACATAGTCAGTCTTACGCAACAGCTCGTCGCGAATCGAAGTCACCCGACTGGCGGCATCGTAACCATACACGACCATCGCGCCTTGCAGCGGTCCGCTGTCGTCCGGATCGTTGGCCACGGTTGAAATCAGCCGGTCGCGGATATCATAACCCCAGCGTTGGACTCGTGTGGAAGGGTCTTTTTGCGAGACCAGCCTTCCCCGCAAGTCATACCGGTAATCAGTCTGCTGGCCAGTCGTGGCCGAGTATTGTCCGTGCAGCGGACCGGTGTGCACGGTCATTCTTCCGGCGGCATCATATTGATATTGGTCCATGATCCCGGCGGTGTACTGCGGATCGACGACCTGCACGACGTTGCCGGTCTCGTCATAGACCCAAGTGTAAAGCGGACTGGGTAGAGGTCCGCCGCTACCGTCCGGATCGGAAAGCGTCTGGCTGGTCATTCGATAGCGGGCGTCATAAAAATACCGGGCCTCGTTGTCCAGCGGATCCCTGCTGGCATTCAGCTGACCATTCTTGCCGAAGACATACTTCCATTGCGGCGAGCCACCAGTCACCGCCGGCTGACTCACCAGGACGAGCCGGTCCATGTCGTCGAAGCTGTAAGTCGTCGTCCTGCCAATTTCGTCCGTAGATGAAGCCACTAGGTCGTTCGGGCTGTAGCTGTAGAGCAGCGTTGACCCATCGGCCTGGCTGATTTGGCGAACCAGCAGATAGTTGGGAGTGGCCGTGTTGTATTCCAAAGTCGTCACGATCGGCAGCTGGGATCCAACGCCGCCGTCCGGATCGGGCGAAGTCATCGAGCGGAGCCGCGCGTGCTGGTCAACGGCATTGGCAAACAGTTGCTCGTCGTATTGATAGCTCCAGACAAAGCCTTGTGGATCGGAGCGGGTCAGCAGATTGCCTCCCGCGTCATAAGTCATCGTCGTTGTCTGATTCAGCTCATTGGCCCACGTCAGGGGCACGTTGAGCGTCGAGTGATACGTCCACTTCTGATCGGAGGCTGCCGTGATTCCGTCCCCTTGATGCCGCCGCAGCAGCAGGTTGCCGTTCCCGCTGTAGCCATACCGGACGACCGGCGCGATCTGGGCCGAAACGTTTGTTCCGTCGGCGTCGACACCCGTCTCGCGAAACAGAAAACCGAACCAGTCGAACTCCCACTTTGATGCCGCACCTGAACCTTCCGCCAGGCTGACCGGATCGGCAAAGCGGATCAGTTCGCCAAAGCGGTTGGTCGTGAACTTCCAGGTTTGGTTCCGCTCGTCGATGTAGCGGGCGTTGTCTCCCGTCACCGGATCGAGATAACGATGCAAAGCCTGATTGACGGACCCGGCTGCCTTCAGCCCCTGGGCCCACATCGGAAAGAGCTTCCAGGTCTGTGTCCCGGTCGGCAGGTTGAGAAAATTGACCTGCTTCAACAGGCCGAAGGCGTCATATTCATAAGTACGGTACGCAATTGGCCCGGTGTCCTCGCTGGGTGCCGTCCGGATAATGCAGTAACTCCGTCCATTTGTCACCGAAAAGCCATAACGCCACTCGGGAGCGAAATACTGATAGCCATTGAACAACGTGACGGGCAAATCCAGGTCCAGGTTCTGACGGATCACCACGCCGCCGTTCCCGTCCGGCATCCCGACTTCGGTCTGTCGACCTCCTCCGAACCCGCCGCAAACCACGCGGATCGCTCCGGAGTTTGGCCAGTTCAAAGTAAAGACCCGCCCGAACTGGTCGGTGATTCCGGTCAATCGCTTCTGGCCGGTTGGTTCATAGGCATAAGTGTAAATCGGTGTATCAAGATCGCTGACCTTCCGCACGGACGTCAAAAAACCCGCCACATCAAAGCGCCGTTCGTTCCCCCACTTGTCCCGAAGCGTATACACTGAGCCCGTCAGGGTCAGATTGGAAAACGCAAGGTCCCCTTCGGCCTGGTTCCAGGTCGCGCCATTTTTGGCAAACCAGAGGGTCGATCCGTCCCCTTCGACCAGCAAAACTCCATCGGGTCGGTCCGCCAGACCATTCTGCACGACCAGCTGGTCTTGGCCATCCATCCACCAGCCTGCTCCGTACTCGGAAGTGGTCCGGTTAACGACTGCCTGGGAGCCAAAGAACTGGCGGACAAGATTCGTTCCGCCGCTGCCGCTGCCGACCAGTGTGACCGTCATCACCCAGTTATATTGACCAGTTGCTACAGCCGTGGCCTGCATCGCGAACCGCAACTCCTGGCCGGGAGCGAATCCGGCAATGCTGTAGTTCACCGTCCCTTGATTGACCCCGCCAAACGTCAGCTGGGCCGTGATTGAAGTCGGCGTTGGGGTTCCCGGCGCGACCCGCGTTTCGACCGGCACGACTACCTGGCCTTGCAAGTCGGAGCGGTAGATCAATTGCATTCCGTCGGAGAGGGGCTGGACCAGCGTCAAACCACCGGTGTGAAGTCCATTATCAGTGATCCGCTGATCCCGGTTGAGCAAGCCGCTCAAGCCTGTTCCGACCACGAACTGGACCCGCGATTGGCGGCTGGTTCCGACTCCATCGGTAACTTGATAGAACCAGGTATCGACACCCTGAAAACCGCTATTGGGTGTATAGACAAAACTGCCGTTGGCATTGACGTTGATCTGGCCGGAAACAGTCGGTTTGACTCCCGTCAAACTGGACGGGACCGTCAAGACCGTCGCCTCAGCATCGAAATCATTGGCCAGCAAGCCAGTGCCTGCCGACACCGTCAAGACCGTGTTCAAACCAGTCTCATAGCGCAGATCATCGACCGCGACAGGCACACCATTCAGAACTTGCCGCTGCTCGAGTGTCTGATAATCAAAACCGGCACCCCGAATTTCCTTCCGTCGGGGACCTTTTTTCAACCGTGCGGTCTTGTTTCGAAACAACCGGTTTCTCTGCCATTTGCGGCTTGCATTGTTTAAGCCTGACATTCCGGGGCCACTCCTTATAACCGGCAATCCGAATCTTATAATGCGGATTGAATTCGAATCGCCATTACCCGCTATGTCAACTACCACGATACAAAATTCCAAAATTGCAAAAATAGGGGTGTAAACGGCGATCCGCGTGGTGTTTTTTGGGGGCTTGGAAATCGGGGTAAACAAAAAGCGGCCAACCGGCCATGATTTGGGGTTACCGTTCACGGGGCGAACAACTTTTTTGCTTCGATCAAGATTGCCGTTTGGCGGACATTAATCAAAACAATTTTTGGGAATTCCTGCCTGCCTACCTGCGGCA
This sequence comes from Planctomycetota bacterium, assembly GCA_043768885.1. Classification (GTDB taxonomy): domain Bacteria; phylum Planctomycetota; class Planctomycetia; order Pirellulales; family Pirellulaceae; genus BJ22. The sequence continues at coordinate 9,859 of JAYVKA010000061.1, read as the reverse complement.
ACCGTTCACGGGGCGGATAACGAACAGGTTTCTTGTTCCAGCCGAAAAATGCGTCAGCCCCCTGGCGAGTGATCGCTTCCGGTCTTACGCAAGGATTCCCTGGACGACTTCTCCGTGAACATCCGTTAAACGGTACTGGCGACCCTGATAGCGATAGGTCAGCCGTGTGTGATCGACGCCGCAGAGGTGCATGATCGTGGCTTGCATGTCGTGAACGTGAACAGGGTTCTCCGTGATGTTCCAGGCAAAATCGTCGGTCGATCCGTAGACTGTTCCCGGTCTGATTCCGCCGCCGGCCAGCCACCAGCTGTAGGCCTTGCCAAAATGGTCCCGTCCGTTCGGTTTGGCCGGATCACCTTGACCAAACGGAGTGCGCCCGAACTCCCCACCCCAAACGACCAGCGTATCGTCCAGCATTCCACGTTCCTTCAAATCCAGGACGAGTGCCGCCGATGGAGCGTCGGTGTCTTTGCACTGTTCTTCCAGTTGCGTGTAGAGGTTGCCATGCTGATCCCAGCCTGAATGCATCAGCTGCACAAACCGTACTCCGCGCTCGAGCAAACGTCGTGCGATCAGACAGTTATTGGCATAGGTTCCCTTGACCAGCGCATCCGGACCATAGCGCTCGATGGTTTTATGCGACTCATCCGAGAAATCGACCAGGTCCGGAACGCTGGTCTGCATCCGGAAGGCCATCTCGTACTGTGCGATGCGCGTATCAATTTCCGGGTCGCCGTAGTCGGCCAGATGAGCCCTGTTCATCGCCGCGATATCGTCCAACAGAGCCCGCCGCGATTCGGCACTAACGCCTGGAGGGTTGGCGAGGTAGGGCACCAAATCACCCGTATTGCGAAAACGAACCCCCTGAAAACGGCTGGGCAAAAACCCGCTCCCCCAGTAGTAGTCAAAAAACAGTTGCCCGCATGTTTTCCCGCGATCGCTGGAGGTCATTGCGACAAACGCGGGGAGGTTTTCGGTTTCGCTCCCCAACCCGTACGTCAGCCAGGCCCCCATACTCGGCCGTCCAGGAACCTGCGAACCGGTCATGAAATAGGTGACGCCCGGCGCGTGATTGACCGCCTCAGTGTGAAGACTTCTGACCAGACACAGATCGTCGGCAAGCGCACCGATGTTTGGAATCAATTCGCTCATTTCGATTCCGGCCTGGCCATACTTTTTGAACGGCTTGATGGCAGGAACGCAGGGCCATTTTCCGTAGCCGCTGGACATCGTCGATAACCGCGTCGAGCCACGTACGGAGTCGGGAATATCCTGGCCGGCAAAATCGATCATGTTCGGTTTGGGGTCAAACAGATCAACGTGCGATGGCCCACCACCTTGCCACATGACGACAACCCGCTTTGCACGCGGCGAGTGATGCGGCAAATCGGGCAAGCCTCCGTCAGTGGCACGATGCAAAGAAGTTGATTCGGAACCCAAAGCCGATTTGCCCAGCAACGAAGTCAGTGCAGCGAGCCCGACACCACCCGCCGTCGAACCAAACAACTGGCGACGCGTGACCCGGGCGATGTTCTGTTGGTGAAGTTCGAGCAGGGACATGAGCTTGGGCTTTCAATATTTTGACAATTCAAAGTAGCTCGGTGGTCCTCCACCGACAATCACGGTGGAGGACCACCGTGCTACTGTCTCTATTCTCGCGTTACTGCTTCGTCCAGATTCATAATTGCCAAACACACGGCTGTCAATGCGGCATGTTCGGCAGCGTTCAGCGCCTCGTCACGCGGCGCAGTTCCGACACTCAAAAGTTGCACCGCACTGGCCGAATCGTTTTCGTAAACGTCGAGTTGTTTTTCGTAGGCCTTTCGAAGCAGACCGATATCCTGGTCCGAAGGAATCCTGCAGAGTACCCGGCGAAACGCAATCGTCAATCGACTTACAGGATCACCGGCTTCCTTCATCGAACGCTCTGCCAGGCAGCGGGCAGCTTCGACCCACGTCGGATCATTCAAGGTTGTCAAAGCGTGCAAAGGTGTGCTGGTGAGACTTGACCGGACGCGGCAGGCCTGCCGGCTGGAAGCGTCAAACATATTCGCCGGACTGACTGTCCGCCGCCAGAATGTGTACAGACTCCGGCGGTACAAATCTGACCCAATCGATTTTGGATAAGTGAAGTCGCGCTCTTTTGTAATCGCCAGGGATTCCCACACGGCCTCTGGCTGATAGGGATAAACCGGCGCGCCACCGATACGTGAATCGATCAAGCCCGCTGCGGCCAGCGCCCAGTCGCGCAAAATCATGGCGGGCATACGTGTGCGTCCGAACCGGGCGAGCAAACGGTTTTCGCTGTCCCGTTCCAGATGTTCTTTCGTAGTACGGCTGGATTGCCGGTAAGTTGCACTGGTCACGATCAATCGGTGCATCGTTTTCATGCTCCATTTGCGCGACTGAAACTCCAGTGCCAACCAATCGAGCAATTCGCGATGAACCGGATACTCGCTTTGCAATCCAAAATCTTCTGACGTCTTGACCAAACCCGTTCCAAAAAAGTACTGCCACATTCGGTTGACCTGAACGCGTGCGGTCAGCGGATTTTCCGGGGCTACCAGCCACTGGGCAAAACCCAGGCGATTTCTTGCCGCTGTGTCGGCCAGCGGGGGCAGGAAAGACGGAGTCGTGAAGGATACTTTTTCGAGCGGCGAAAGGTATTCTCCCCGCATCAGGACATGCGTCTCGCGCGGCTGGTCATCGCTCATGACCATGACCCGCGGGATGCGATCGTTGCGATATTCCTCCAACTGGTTCTTGATCGCGTTCAGTTCTTTGGCCGCAGGAAGTTTTTCGATGATTGTCGAAAAGACTTTGTCATCGAAGTGTTTTTGGAGTCCATTCTCAAGCTGTTTCTTTTCTTCGTCGGTTCGATCAGCAGCCGGTTTGTTCAGAATCGCGATCAACGCGTCAGCCATTCCTGACTTGTCATACGGCGGCCCGGCAGAATCGAATCCTGCTCTCCAGCCAACATAGGCAGCCTTTCGCTCGCTCGTCTCCGCTGGTGTCGATTGGGCAATTTTCGTTTCGTACCCGGCAATCTCCCGTTTGCTCTCTTCGGTGGGCAATTCCAGGTAGGGCCGATCGACCCGGATTCTGGGCGAAAGAGTCTGCGGTGTACCCACTTCCGGGACGCGGTTAAACAGGTCCATCAAACTGTAGTAATCATTCTGTGTGGTGGGATCGTACTTGTGATCGTGACACTGGGCACAGGCGATGGTCAGACCCAGCCATGTTGTTGCCGTCGTATCGACCCGGTCAAAGAGAACAACAAACCGCTGTTCTTCCGCGATCGCGCCTCCCTCGCCGTTCAACAGATGATTGCGGTTGAAGGCACTGGCGATTTTTTGATCGTTCGTTGCATCGGGTAACAAATCACCTGCCAATTGCCAAATCGTGAACTGATCGAAAGGAAGGTCTTCGTTGAGTGCGCTGACCATCCAGTCCCGCCACATCCATTGCCATGTATCGCCATCTTGCTGAAAGCCGTTGCTGTCGGCATAGCGGGCGGCGTCCAGCCAGGGAAGTGACACCCGTTCGCCATAGTGGGGGCTGGCGAGAAACTGATCGACCAGCTTTTCATAGGCAAGTGGATCCTCATCGTTGAAAAAACGATCGACTTCTTCAGGTGTCGGCGGCAGCCCGGTCAAATCGATTGCCAGTCGTTTGATCAGTGTTGCACGATCAGCTTCCGGCGATGGCTCCAAACCAGACGATTCCAGCTTCGCCAGCACAAACCGGTCGATTTGATTGCGAACCCAGCCGGCGTTTTTCACTTTCGGCAGGAACGGCAATTCAGGCGCGACAAAGGCCCAGTGCGCAGAATACGGGGCGTCCTCGTCAATCCATCGGGCGAGCAACTGTTTTTGTTCGCTGGACAATCGCCGATTGGAGTCCCGTGGCGGCATTATCAAATCAGGATCGTCCGAATTGATTCGATCGACCAGAGCACTCGAATCTGCATCACTGGGCACAATCACACCCGCATCGATCGCCTCCTGACGCACGTCGAGCCGCAAGTCGGCCTGCCGCTTGTTGCTGTCCTGGCCATGACAAAAGAAACAGTTCTCGGCCAGAACAGGTCGAATATCACGGCCATAGTCGAGTTCCGATTGAGCCCGGCAAAAAACCGGAAACACGGTTGCCGCAATGACAATAGTCAACAGAATGCGGCAACAAAAGATCATTTTGGCTCGTTCACATCACAATCGACAGTTACGAAACATCAACCGGTAGTGGCCAAGTCGTCATTGGCACATTGTAACTGAATATTCCGGCGGTTTGAAAAAGTGAATCCATGGGCATGATGCGTCGAACCCTGACCGTGTTAGCCGTTTTCCTTGCGGCACCGGGCATCCCCGTTCCCCATTCGTGTGCTACGTGCCAGGAATCAATCGACAAACATCCGCTTTGCCAGGAGCCCGGTTCCAGTCACAATAAGTTCCTCCAGTTGATTCTTTTCCGATGACAGACTCCTTTCGAAGGCAAACTCAAATGAAATCCCGTGGAATCATGAACCGAAATCTGCCAACGAAGTTGGAATCCATTGCCGCCTGTTTGTGCCTCATACTGACAACGCTTCTGTGTCCCGGAACCAGCCCGGCACAAACGACTGTCCTCCAGGCGGCAAGATATCTCGATGTCGAATCCGGTCAGTATGTTTCGCCTGCGCGGATCGTGGTTGAAAATGGCAAGATCTTGGCCATCAATCCCGCATCCTTGCCGGACAGGGCTGAAACCATTGACCTTGCCGACATGACATTGCTGCCAGGTTTGATCGACATGCACACGCATCTGTGCTACGACATCGAAGGGGAATGGGTCTATCGGAATGTAAAAGAGGGACCTGCCGACTGGGCATTGCGCGGAGCACGAAACGCGCGCACAACTTTGCTCGCTGGATTCACGACGGTTCGCGACCTCGGCGCCAAAGGGTTTTCCGATGTCTCGCTGATGAAAGCGATCGACAACGGCATGCTTCCAGGCCCCAGCATTTTTCCAGCCGGTCATACGCTCAGCATTACCGGCGGTCACGCCGACCGCACAGGATATGCGTCTGAGCTGGGCGAACTGGATCCCGAACACGGAGTCGCTGACGGACCAGAAGAAGTCCTTCGCGCCGTCCGTTACCAAATCAAACACGGTGCCAAGGTCATCAAAATCTGTGCGACGGCTGGTGTACTTTCGTTCGAAGGCCCGGTCGGTTCCCAACAATATTCCGCAGAAGAAATGCGGGTGATTGTCGAAGAAGCCGCACGGCATGGAATGAAAGTCGCCGCGCATGCTCACGGCAGCGAAGGGATCCTGGCGGCAGTCAAAGCCGGCGTCGCGTCGATCGAACATGGATCGATGCTGACCGATGAAATCATTGCCGAAATGAAAAAACGCGGGACTTGGCATGTCCCGACAACTTATCTGGTTGATGCACTGGACCTCGACGCCCTGCCCCCTCAAATCCGGGCCAAGGCTGAATACATCCTTCCGATCGCGCGAAAGAATTTGGAAAAATCGATCGCCTCAGGAGTCAAAATCGCGTTCGGTACCGACGCCGCCGTTTACCCCCACGGTCAAAACGCCAAAGAGTTCGCGATTTATGTGAAACTCGGCATGACTCCAGCCGACGCGATTCGCACTGCAACTACCAGCGCCACGGATCTTCTCGGCGTTACCGACCGCGGCCAAATCAAACTTGGCCTTCGCGCCGACCTGATCGCAGTCTCTGGCGATCCACTGACCGACATCACCGCGCTCGAATCCGTTACCTGGGTGATGAAGGAGGGAACGGTTTACAAGAATTCACGGTAGGCCGGATATTTTTTTGAATTGCCGATTTGGCACCTCGAGTGGTAAAATAGGAATTCAAACATTGCGGGGATCATTCGATGAACAATGTCGCACAACAACTTGATCAGTTTCAGCAATTCGCGTTGACCCGGCTTCAAAGCAGCCGCGTCGAGCTTTCGATCGACGAACTTTATGATGAGTGGCGCCGGGAAAACCCTGACCCGCAGGATCTGGAAAGGGATGCCAGGGCAATCGCAGCTTCGCTACGCGATTTCGATCAGGGAAATCAGGGGCGTCCGGTTGAAGATTTTGTTCGGGAATTTAAATCAACTTCAAGACCTGAATAATGGGCGATGAATCTGTCGTCCGGAGTCTGCGACGCGCCGAGCACGACGTCGATGAAATCTTCAAGTGGCTCCGCGGTCATTCTCCACTGGGAGCCCAATCGTGGTTTCAGGCCCTGGAGGCAGGCGTGGAGCGATTGGCAACTATGGCAGACAGCTGTAGTGCTGCTCCTGACGCCGCATTGTTGAACCGGGATCTTCGGCAGTGCCTGTTCAAAACTACGCACGGCAGAACCTGCCGGGCTGTTTTTATGATTGCTGATGGTAATGTTTTTGTACTTCGAATTCGCGGACCGGGCCAGCCACTCTTGCAAGACGATGAGATATGATTGGGTTTGTCGAAACAAAGTAAGGACTGGTCGAACCGGAGAATAAATTGAACGGATACCGCAATGGACCAATGCTTCCCGTATTGGCATGTTTGACATTCATTGTGATTCCGTGCGTGTTGACAAGACTGTTAAACGCACAAGAACCTGTCCCATTCTCAGAGATTCTCGGTCGGTATGAAGGCCTGGATCTCGATTCGGACGGGCTTGCGGAAGTGAACCGTTTGAGTTCGGTAGAGTTTGGCGGAAAAGATGCGGAAGAAATCCGGGCTGAAAAGGAGCTGGTCCTTGTGCTGGTCGAAGATCGGTTGCTCGCGGAGATTCCGGGAGACGCGTTGAGTGCTGCTGACGTTGGGAAGCGACTGGAGCAATTCGGCGCGGACCTGAGTGCCGAGGGATACGTTGCGCGTTTCGTTCGCTGCGATTTGTATGCCGGAGCCGAACACCAGGATGGACTGACACTATTGGCGATCCGGCGGTTTCTGAAAGAGATAGCGGAACAGGCGAACCTGAAAGGCGTCGTCCTGGTCGGCTCGTTTCCTGAAGCGACGATCGTACGCCGATGGCTTTGGCGGCGTGAACAATGGGATGTGACGATTGCCGGAAAGGCTTACAGTGGCGCGAATCAAAGGGCTTTCCTCCGAATCGTACCGGAAGCGGTTGCTCCGCGAGCCGATATTGTTCTGGCTGATCTGGATGGCAACTGGGAAGAAATCTACGTCAAACAACCCCGAGAGCTGGAGTCGATCGAGGCCTTGCCCGACGAAGGCGTCACCGATTGGCCGGTGGACGGCATGGTGTTTGAATCGTCGGCGTTCAATGATTCGGATTCGACGTTTGAGGATTTTTTCTGGATTCAGGAAGACAGCTTTGAGCGATTGGAATCGCCGGCAGAACAACTTCGTCTGAAAATTCGCCTGGCCCAACAACACCCGGAAGTTTCCAAAAAAGAACGCTTGCTCGCAAACCCAATGTCGATCCCGAATATTCTGGTTTCCCGGATCAACGCGAGGCACGTCGCAGTCAGTCCCGACGAATCATTCAGGGATCGCAACGGCAACCATTTGCTCGACGCCAGCGGAAAACCACAAGTCATCGAAACGGCGGCCAGGATTAACCCCGCCGGGTTGATGCACCGCGATCTTTCGTTCGAACGCAGGCTATTGATCGATTACTTTGACCGAAACCATGAATTTCGGACCAGTGTGACCCCCGAATCCAATCGCACGGCTGCACTGAGCTACGGTGGCGGGTTGATCAGTGCCGGATCACTGAATGAATATCTGAAGAAGGCTTCGCCAACATTCGATGAACCGGTTTCGTTCGAAAACGGGTCGCTGCTAGACTACGTTCGCTTTTTGAAAACTCCTGCGAGGCTGAAAGGGCTGTCGGCCCATTCCAGTCCGTGGAACAGCCATTACGGTTCGGGCTACGACGTCAGTGAACTGGAACGCGAGTCGGGCGGTTCACCGTGGCGCTGGAAAGAAGAACCAATCGACGGTGGCTTTCAGTATGTTCCCTCGCTCGTTGCACAACACGGTGTCGCCGATTCCTACCTTCACCGCACGATTTATGAAAACCGATTGCTTGCCAATACCGGCAGCAGCCTGTACATCCACAACGGTTGCGAAGTCAACACGCCCGAGGGTGCAACCAGTCTCCCGTACAATCACGACAGCTACGGATCGGCAGGCGGTTTTCAAAATGCCGAGAGCATCCTGTTTTTTCTGAACGGCGTCGCACTCGCGTCGCGGGCCAAGACTTTTTACGACACCCCGCGCGGGTTCACGGAAAAAATGGGCGAAGGGAAATGTTTTGGCGAAGGCTGGCGAGCCTACTTCGAAGTCGAATCCGGCGACGCCGCTCTCGCCGAAAACGTCGCCGGCAACAAACGCACCTACCCCTGGAGCATCATTGGCGACTGGACGCTGAAACCCTTAAATCAATGACGAGTTTCCCTTTGGCCCTCAAAGAACACCGTTGTCGAGGACGGTTCCGAGCAGGACTGCAACAACAAAGGCGTATGCAAATCGCGGCCAAGCCCAGCATCACAAGCGGTCATCCTTGTATATCAGCTCACATTGAAACTCCGAGGGAAATGACCCACTAACCTGATCCTGCCAGCAAGGTTGCAAGTGTCTTTTGGCCGGTCCTTGCGAGTCAAATGCTGTTTGCATTGTAACTTTGTGTCGAACGAATCCTTGAAAACTGACTCACTTCGTAATTCGATCGCTTGAGGGCGAGAAATTTCAATGCCTAGTAATGGCCGTACAACCGAACGGCACTGCGACGTCCGATAAATGGCCATGCATCATTTGCGAACAAACATGCTGTTGATTGCCATCGGCCAAACAAAGGTGACCCAGACGGAATGATCCGAAGGGCAAGCGGGCCACTTTTTTGCCGTGCCTTTTCTCAAAAAGCGCAAGCATGGAGCCCCGTATTGACGCAAAATCCGTCCGCTATTTCTGCGAAAAAAACCGCAAAACTTAATGGCCCCGAAAATGCTGATTCGATTTTTTCGGAGCCATCAAAGCCCACTTCCATTTTTGAGGCATCAAAAAAACAATTCAAATCAACGGCCCTTTCGAATCACCAAGAGTACGTCCACGTTTTCTGTGTCCGTACCAGTCTCGCTCTTCGGAATCTTGATAGTAACTCGATGAATTGCGTTTTCTATGAGATTTATGGTCTTCCCGGAACTATCTTTATCAACTTGCACATCTTCAATTTCAAAGTCTGGGGTCTCGTTCTTGGTTGTTCCGTTTTTTCGAAGCGAATCAAAATCCTTCGCGCTTCGTTGCAAAATCAGCATTGGGAACGATTGTTTGATGGCGACCCCGTTGGAATCGAATGAATCAACTTCAACTCTGATAAGACTAAAATACCCGGTGTCGCCGTCACTGTCATAAAGTTCCACCACCGTGTGATACAGTTCGTCGGGTCTATAGTATCCTCGAAAATTTCCGACATTCCTGTTTGATTCCGCATACAAAAACGGGTATTTTGGCAACCGGTTGAACGACAGGTCGCTGAATGCAAATTGCAGTTTTTTTTGAACATCCGTAGTCGTCAGAAATGATTTGAACTCAGCTGCGGTATAGGGCGGAATTGGAGGCAGATTTTCTCCACCCAATGGTCCGCCTACTCCACAACCACCGGGGGAAAAGAAGACATCGGAATAAAGCAGTCCACCGTGTGCATCCGGCAGGCAACAATCAGTTTGGTAAAGGTATGTGGAACCGACAACTCCCAAAAATTGAACAGGATACTGGGGTATTTCACTACGAAATGGCATCGGCTCCAGCGACTCCGTCAACAACGCTGAAAGACTGATCGGTGAAGCCAAAACCTGGCCAAAGACCGCAGTCTCACTTGAACATACCACCACCAAGG
>JAYVKA010000060.1:0-3284 GCA_043768885.1 Planctomycetota bacterium | reverse complement strand
TACGGGCAACAGTCACGATTGAGTCTCCAAAACGGATTTAATTCAAAAGCCAGCTTGACAGATTCTGGTGATCCCGTCAACATAACTATGCCTGTCCTTTTTTGTATTTCCTTTTTTGTATTCTTTTTTGTATTTCTTTTTTGTATTTTTTGTACCTTTTTTGTATTGTATGCTTTTTTGTATTTTGTACTTTTTTGTACCTGTCCTTTTTTGTACCGTCAACATAACTATGCCTGTCCTTTTTTGTAGTTTTTGTACTTTCTTTTTGTACTTTCTTGTAGTTTTCGCAACGCGCGGCTCCGTTGTCCCAACAGCCGCCACGGCCCATGCGGAACGGGCGCCCAAGATTGAGATCGTAGCACCATTCCCACACGTTGCCATGCATATCCTGCGTGCCCCAAGCATTCGGCAACTTGTGCCCGACTACGGCTGCAAGTTTAGACGGAACCATCTGACAGTAATCGGCCAACAGCTGTTCGTCATCACCGCTGGACCACTCCGTTGCGCTGCCCGCGCGGGCGGCGAATTCCCATTCCGTCTCCAAAAGTAACCGATAGCCAGACCCGTTCGGTACAAGCTCCCATTGATCGTTTTCTTCGCCGGCGCCATACCCGACTTTCTCCTTATTCCCGTTTTTCGGTAAGCCGGTGTCTTACCCTCCTGGCGACTAAGCCAATTGCAGTACATAAGCGAGTCGTACCAACTGACCTGTTGAGCCGGATGATCGCCCGAAGGACCAATGGCGGCGTCAACGCCATCCCAATCCGCCGGTTTTTCAAACTGGTAGTCCGCGTCTTGCATAAACGACTCGAACTGACCGCGTGTGACTTCACAACTGGCGATCCAGTATTCCGACGCCGGCGCAACGAGTTTGCCTTCTAGGAGTCTGTCCGTTAACTGAGCGGCTGCTGGATGTTGGAATGGAGATTTGTCTTTGACGGAATTTTTTCGGATCCGATGCGGGTGATTCGGGGAGTTGCCGGGTGGTTGTGGCTGATTCGCGATGGGCTGCCATGATTTTGATGCGGATACGGGCGCGCCGCGTCTTGGACGCGCGTCAAACACCCGCCAGTGACAAACGGCGGAACAACTTCAGCAGGTTGTGCGTCAGGCACATGATCTTCGACTCCGGATCGGTGAAGTTCCGCAGGTCGATACCGTGTTGCCGGTCGTCGGACTCATCGGCCGACCGGGCGTGCTCCAGCAGCGCGTCGATCTCCTGTTTCAGCCGCGCTTCCTCGCTGGTCATGCGGTCGTAGCTCATCGCCTTGTGACGCGACGCGTTGGCTTTGACTTTCGTGCCGTCCAGCGACAGGCGACCGACTTGGAACAGTCCCGCTTGGCGGCACAGCATCAGCACCTCCAGAAACAACAGCTGCATGTGCTGCAAGTGACGTTTGCGAAACTCCGCGATCCGCCGGAAGTCCGGAATGTCATCACCCACAATCACGCGAAATGCCACGTCCGTTTCGCAGCGACTCATGATTTTACGTGATGAGAACACGCCCACGCTGTACGAATACAACAGCAGCACCAGCATCATCTGCGGATGGAACGGAGGCTGGCCACCTTTCTCGCTGTGGTAGTCATCAATGATGGGCGAGACATCCATCTGCCCGGCGACATCCAGCAGAAAAAAAACCAGATGGTTTTCCGGCAGCCAGTCCCGCGGCGACAGCGGAAACAAAGGGTTCTGATCGGGCGTCCGTTCTCGAAACTCCCGACTCATCGCTTCCTCAACGTGCTGCAAATGCAAAATGCGTCACAAGTAATCATTGTTTTAACGCATTCTCCCCAACATTCCCAGGTTCGTTCCGGTTTCCGGACAGACTCCTAGTCGATCGGCATAGCCTGGACAACCAGTCGCAATTTGTTGAGGACCTGTTTTTGGCTGCGGGGGGCGCGGAGGCCAGAGTGACCGATGTTTTGAATGATAGAATTCTCGCAATGTGATTTCGACCAAATCGATACTCTGAATTCTCCCAGGCCATCTGCACCCTGAATGATCGGACCGACGGCCACAGCGATATCGACCGTAAAAGTCTCGCCACACTCGGTTGCCATTCTCGAGACGAGTGTTTGCATTGCGTTATCGAAGCCCTGTGAATCTCCAAGCCCGGAAAAATCCTGTGGGATTCTGGCAAAGGTCGCACCCTTCAGAACTTCCCCGGTCAAGTCCGCCGCGGCAAGCAACTGGTTGACCGCTCCCGACAGTCCGGCATCGGCGATGCCCAACGTCAGTTTGCGAAGTTGCATTTCGCGAATCACCACTACTTCCAGTGTTTCTTGTCCGGTGCCGAAAACCAAATCGCCCAACCGGGTTCGGATCAACGACTCGTCAGCTGCGGCGAGCAGTTCACATTCTTCGCGACTTTCGCCACATGCGGCAATTCGCAACGAGATCGTCGCCATGCTGGCTGTGATGCCGACCTGGGGATTGCGACCGCGTACAGTGATACCAGGCAGCATACTTTCGATTTGACTTTCGCCAGCACCAAAACAGTTCAGCACGCGATGTTCCATGAAACGGCCAGTGCCGAACGCGGTCAAAATCTCAGGGCGTACATAGTCGTTCCACATCGCGAACATTTCGGCTGGAACGCCGGGTAGACAAAAAAACTGGCAGGTGTGCCCGTGGTTACCGGTTATTCTCAAATCAATTCCCGGCGCGGTTCCTTCCGGATTGAAAATCACTTTGGACCCTTCCGGGAAATCGGCCTGAACCGCATTGTTTTCTGGCATTTCCCGTTTGTATCGGCGGAAAATGCCGCGAATGTGTCGAAGGGAGTTTTCATCGCGAACCAATGGACGGCCTGTAAGCCGACAGAGAACTTCGCGGGTCAAATCGTCGGCCGTCGGGCCGAGGCCACCAGTCACGATTACGAACGAAGCCCGCTGCGACGCGACGCGAAAGACTTCGGTCTGGCGATCGAGATCATCGCCAACAGTGCTGTGCCAGCCGGTGACGATCCCGAGGTCGGAGAGTTGCCGGCTGAGCCATTGCGAATTCGTATCCAGTCGGTGCCCCGATGTCATTTCGTCGCCGACCGAAACAATTTCTGCGAGGCACTGTTGCATGTCAGCCTTTTAGGGAGGCGTTGGGTTTCGGTTGAAACGTTTTTTGGACGAGTTGACGAAGCTCGGCGACGAGAAAAATCGAGCCTGTCACGCAAACGGCGTGATCGGTCGTGGTTTGTTCAGCAATCTGCATCCACGCCTTAACTGGATCCATCTCAATATCGATTTTGATACCAGGTTGACCGGGCGACAATTCAGCAGTTGCA
>JAYVKA010000059.1:0-5801 GCA_043768885.1 Planctomycetota bacterium | reverse complement strand
TAGGGCATAGAGGGCGCGAATGGGTCGTCAAAAAGCCTTCATAGAATCATCCGGAAACAGGTGCATATCCCGCCAAAAAATTTCACCAGTTGAAATTCTGCCATTTCCTGGTCATTTTCGCCTGGGCCGACGACTATGGAAATTGTCGATGGATCAGTCCGAACCAACAAACCGAGAGGATGACAGCGACTCCTGTCGGTTCGGGAATGTTGACGGGAGAAAAATCAACTGTTAGCAGTGCGGACAACGCGGGGTTGCGATCGAATGAAGCGGCACTTCGTTCAGATGTTTCCAGGGGCTGGTTTTTGAAAAGGAAGACCATTGAATTACCGGAACTCCAGCCCCCCTGATTCACGATCTCCTGAACGATGCCTGCCAAATCAGGGGTTGTAGTGTTGGCACCGGAATCGCCAGGAGCCCAAACGGGAATGGTCCACAGGATTTGTGCCGCAGTTAACGGTCGAGTAGTCAACTTGTCGATGTCACTGAATGAAACTGTATCAGGCGAGAGTTGACCAACGATCGGAATGACCAATGAACCAACATCGAGAGCCGTCGATGTAAATTGAACGCTCACCGAGTTGATCGTCGATCCATTCGGGATGGCAATGTTTTGGTATCTCAAACCAACCCATTGCTCCACGCCGTTCTGGTTTCCGATCTCCAAATCCGAGCTGGAACGGAACACGTTTCCAGCATTGGGGCCCGTGATCTCTTCTTCGGCGTCATCGCGAAAATCGATGATCCGCGTGGATATCATGTCGGCGAAACAGCAGGCGGGAAAAAAACCAATCACCACCACGGCGACTTTTAACAGATTCATCTTCATCTTAAAACTCCAAACAGGGTTGCGGCAAAACTCGTGTTCGTAAATCGATACTGTGCATCAATGAGTTGAGTTTGCGTTCCGTTTCGGCAACCATTCTGCCAACGAGGTACTTTCGATCGGGCCGGGACCAGCTGATGAAGATGTGTCGGGCAAGCGAAATCGCTTCGAACGACCGAATCTCCAGAGCCGTTACGTTTGGCATCCTGGCAGCGTATTGGCGAATGATCTCAGCCGACTCCCGCGTCCAGCGGCCGGGATCGCCGTGTTTGCGGATGCCATGTTCCGTCAAATGGGCCAGGAAATTGCCAACGTCCAGTGCCGGATGTCCAAGCGAAACCAGATCCAGATCGACCAACCAGGTTCGAGTTCCAGCGAACAGGATTTGGTCCTGATAAAAATCACGATGAACAGGAACCGCTGTCAATTCATCAATCGTCTGGCCAATTGCATGGCAGCCATTCAGGATTCGGCGAATGCGATCGGAATAACCAGGCTGGTCTGTTGCGACGGGTTCAAGACGGTCTTTCAGAATTCGCAACTCTTCGGACACGCAGTGTTTTTTTTGCAGATGCAGGTCACTGTTGTGAAGTTTCGCAAGGGACGCTGCGATCTGTCCGGCGATCACGTCCAGCCGGTCGGATTTCATGTACTGGCTTGCCGAAGAGCCGGGGACTTTTTTCTGAAGCCACATTTTCCACGGCCCCAGTTGTCCCAGCGGTTGGGGCACCATGATTTCGTCCGCACAGTCGGGACCGAATCCGTTCTGGTTGAAAAGCGTTGACTGTAGAGCGTGTGTTTTCTTGTCCAGCCGTTTGGCGGAAACTTTTCCGAGAATCGACCGGATTCCCGTTTCTGTTGAGAGTACAAATTCAATCAGACACCGACGCGCCGGCTTGATCCGACGGGCAATGACGTCCAGAACTTCAAATTCGCCCAGAAACTCCCTGACATTCGGCGCGTGTTGTTCGATTGCCTTTTGCGAGGTCACTGGATCAAACAAAGGGGACAGGAACGCCAGACCTGAATCATCCTGAATGGCTCTCACCGGGAGTTGGACCTCCTTTTCCGCCTGGGATTCCTGCCCACAAAACGTGTGAGAGATGTTTGTAACCGTGGAAGAGTACTCCGGGATTCGCTCACAATGTTTGGATTGTGATTCGCGAATTTGCCGTTCCAGTCGCTCCAAAAGCCAGTCGATTTGCCCAGTCCAGTTTCCGGCACCACTTCGGAAGGGGTGCGTAGTCAGCTGGAAAGACGAAGCGATCTGGTTCCAGCGATATCGCCCCAGCAGCGTTGTTTCCTGTTTTCGGCCCAACTGTCTGGCAACAGAATCTTCAACACGGTCGAACGCCGATTCCGAAACCGCACCCTGACAGGCTCTCAACCGGAGATGCGCGACAAAGTTGGCTATGTCGGATGTCGCATCCCCTGAACCGCAATTGTCAAAGTCGCAAGCCCGGATCTCGCCGCCTGATTCGACCATCTGTCCTTCGTGAAAGTCACCATGTACAAAAGACCGGGGGCCGAACCCGGGATGATTGTCCAGGAGAAAATCGGCGATTGCCCTGACCCTGGTCGTGCAAGGGTGATAGATCAGGGCAAGATAACTTGCGATCGCATTGACTCCTCCCATCGCTCCTTCGTTGATCGTTGCCAGGCCGGAAGGCACGGTTGCAGCATGCAGTCGATCCAGGTAACCAAAAATGGATTCCACCGAAGATTCGTAGTGACCCGGCATCAGCTTTGAAAAATCAACTTCGTTCCCTTCGATCCATTGATACATCATGGAAAAATGACGCCGGGAACGGCCGACACGCTTCGGCGCTGAACCAAATCCGGATTCTTTCAGACTCTGCGCCGATTCCAGAACCTGATCAAAGGTCGAAGAATCGTGAAGTTTCAGAACGAAGCGGCTTCCGGTTTCTGTCTCCAGGCGCACCGTGTAGCGGCGATTGGGCTTGTAAGCGAGCGGCAACATGGCCCTCGGCACCTGCGTCCCATATCTGCCGAAAAAAACCCGCTTAAGAAATGACTGCGGATCGCCCTCCAATGTTTGAATTGCCGGAATTTCAGCGTCGAACGGAAAGCGGAACAAGGCCAACGCATGTTCGTCGTCAATCAGCACATTGGGTTCCAACCCATGCAGCTTTTGTTTCCGATTCGGCCAGTCGTCTTTGTGAAACGCTTTTGCGTGGCCAAACGAATCGACGCCGTCCATGCAGATTCGGTAACTGACAACGCAACTGGTATTTGGCTTGTATCGAATTGACGAAATCGATAACGACAGGTCGCCCGAAAACTCCAGCATCCGACGGAATCGCGGCAACATCCGGGATACATCCAACAGGACCTGAGTCGCCGGCAGTCCGTGATCAGGATTGTAGAGTTGCATGATCATCGCTCCTCCCAGACCGGCTGAGCACAGGAAGCTTGCGCTGCTGTATCACGAACTGGCTGATGCCCAGCGACGCAGCATTCGTTTTGTTTCGCCAGAAAATTCTCATCCCACCAGTTTTGGCACTCGCTGGCCACCGTCAGGACCTGACCCGATATCCGCTCGCTGCTCAATTCATATCCATGTTCCTGAAGCGCGTCCGACGCCAATGCTTCGAATAAGGCAATCTGTTCGGGTGGCATCTGATTCCGCCAGTTGCGAAGACCTGTTTGCGGCGCTAACCACGCACTCTTGACAGAAAGTTCCCTGTTCTCCCGGACCTTGCCCCGATGGAACTCAACCATCCGGGGGCTATAGTCCAGGTCCAGAAATTGACAGGTGTTTTCCATCGTGTTGGATGGCGATGAAACCAGTCGCTCGTAATGGACTGCCAGATAATTTGCCGGATCGATTTGCGCCACTTGTTCGCGAGCAGCCGTGACCATCCATCGCCACCACAACGCGCACACAGCAATGGGTTGATTTTTCCAAAGTTCAATTCGGCCCGGACCCTTGTCTGGCTTGGCCCAATGCAACAGCGACAACGCCACGTCTCGCCCGTCTCGAACCAGATGAATCAGCTTTGCCTCCGGAAACAGTCCGTGCAGCAAGTCCAGTCGCCGGACATAGTCGGGAGTTTTTTCACCTGCCAAACGCTTGCCGGATTTTCGCGCAAACAAGTCGTACAATTCTGCCACCAGTTGCTGATACGTTTCCGAATCATCGCGGACTTGTTCAAATTCCGTGCGGTCGATTCCCAAACGCCAGAAGCGGTGATATTCAAAAACAGATTTGGCAAGTTCCGGCGTCAATGGAATGGCAACTCCATTTCTGGCATCGACGACCAGCGACTTGTCGGTTTTTTCCAAAGCCCGCGGAATGAAATGCGAATCGTTGGCAACGGCCAGTTCGGGGTGATTGTCAAGCATTCGCTGCAACAAGGTTGTGCCCGATCTGGGAACACCACTTGCAAACAGAAACGGATTCTGTCCTCGGGTTTCACTCATGGCTCGCCTCCCCCGGGCTGATTCCTGCAACCTGTTTGCCGATGGCGAGGCCATCCTGCGATTGCAAAAAAGTGGTGGCGTAGGGACCAGGCTTTCGCATCAATTCCTGATGCGTTCCGTGCTGCACGACCTGACCGGCACTGATGTAGACAACTTCGTCGGCGCGGCTGGCCATCGCCAGATTGTGCGTGATCATCAGCGTGGTCTTGTCGCGGGCAAGTTCCAACAGGGCATCGGTGACGATCGACTGGTTGTTTTCATCCAGGCCGGTAGTCGGCTCATCCAGCAACAGCATCGGCCGATCGGCAAGTGCAGCCCGGGCGATGGCGATTCGCTGTCTTTGTCCCCGCGAAATGGTTGCGGAGCGTTCGCCGATTCGCGTCTCAAACAGGTCGGGCATTTGCAGTACAAATTCATCAACTTCGGCAGTCCGCGCGGCGGCAAGAATTTTCGCATCGGTCGCTTCATCCGGATTGCCAAGTGCAATGTTTTCGCGGATCGTGCCGGCAAACAGCAACGGGTCCTGAAGAACGACACCAAAGGCGGAGCGAATCGAGCCTGGCGAGTAATTCTGAATGTCCTTGCCGTCGATCAGGATTCTTCCCGAACGGAGCGTGTACAGCCGTAACAACAAGCCGAGGATTGTCGATTTTCCAATTCCTGAGGGGCCCGTAATCGCGACCGTCTTCCCCGAATCGATTTTGAGATTGAAGTCTTTCAGGATCAGCTGTTTGTCGTCGTAGCCGAAGCAGACGTTTTGAAATTCGATCTCGCCACGAATGCCGCGCAAATCCAAATGCTCCGACAGACCGGCAGGTTCGGTGGGTTGTTCCAGGAGGTCGATCACCCGTTCACCGGCAGCGGTTGCTTTGGCAATTCGTGCGGTGTATTTGGCAAATTCCTGAGCCGGTTTGAATGAGCGCTTCAGGTAGACCAGAAAAACGACCAGATCTCCTGGAAACATCTTGCCAGACAGAACAAAATGGGCCCCCATCCAGAGAACCGCTGCGGTCGAAATCGCCAACAGGATATCGACCGTTCTTCCCAGCCTGAGCGACAGTCGACCCGATTTCAGATCATCGTTCTGGCTCTGCTGATTGATGCGGCTGAAGTCGGCGGCGAATTTTTTCTCCAGGCCAAGCGTTTTGATCGCCCGGATCGAACCGATGGCTTCCGAAGCAAATGTCGCCATGGCCCCCTCGCGGAGTCGTTGTTTCCTCGCCGATTCCCGGATTCTTCTTCCCAGGCGAATGGTCGTCAGCCAGTAAATGGGAACCACGACCAGCGAGATCGCCGCCAGTTTCCAGTTCAGCCAGATCATGACGACCGCCATCCCGCACAAAACCATCGCACTGCCGACCAGCGGCAGGATGGCTGTCGCAGCAACATCCCGCAGCATGTTGACGTCGCGCGTAACCCGTGTAATCAAGTCGCCATGTTTGGCACGGTCATGAAACACCATCGGCAGATTTTGCAAATGGCGGTATACCCGTTCCCGAATCCGGATGACCACGAAATTGCCAACGCGAAA
>JAYVKA010000058.1:0-6745 GCA_043768885.1 Planctomycetota bacterium | reverse complement strand
TACAAGTTGTTGGAGACGGATTCCGACGAGCAAAAACAAACCCTGGAAAAAGCCCAAAAGCTGATCGATGATTTGGAAAAGTCTGCCTCACTGACCGCCAACCAGATCGCGAATCTGGCAAACTACTTTATCACTGTTCAAAAGGACTATGCCAGGGCCCAGTCGAATCTGGATCGGCTGAGAGTAATGACCCAATCGGCCTCGCCACCGGTTTCGGCCCCGTATCAACTTCAGGTTCGACTTTGGAAAGCCCAGGGAATTCCGGACCTGATCACAAATACGAAATCCCTCGCCGAGGAGTTTGGTTTTCTGATTGGGGCAGGAAATCTGGTTTTTACCGTCGAGCAAAAATCGCGTTTGTATGTCGAAATGGCATTGATTTACCAGGAAGCTGATGAAGCCGACGCGGCATTGGAGTGGCTGCGAAAAGCCGTCGCAATTAATTCCGGCCAGGCGCAGCAATTGATTCTGGCTCTGTCCCAAAACAATCAAAAAGTCGAGGCAGTCAATATCGCCATTGCCCTCTATGGGAAAAACCCGAAAACCGAGTTGATCCAGGCAGTTGTCCTGGCTCTCGGATCCGGACAAACTCCGGCTGAGGCCTTTGCGGCAGCTCAACCCCTGTTGGATGATATTGTCCAAAAACATGCGGACGATCAAAAACTGTTGATGACCGCTGGTGATTATTACGCATTTCAGCCCGGGATGACGGACAAGGCCGTCCAGTATTACAAGGCGGCACTGGACCTGGGCGAGCAGGACCCAGATCGGACCCTGTCACTGCTCAACAACCTTGCAACCGTTCTGGGAGAAGGTGACACTTCGATGCGATTGGAAGCACTGCGATTGATCGAGAGGGCCGAGAAGATGCGCCCGATATTGCCCCTGCCCCTGTTGGATACAAAGGCAGTCGTACTGATGAATCACGGCGACGCCGAACAAGCCCGGCAGATTCTCAGAAGTCTGGTCGCTGCCGACAAAGACCCGCGATTCTGGTTCCACCTGGCAGAAGCTGAATGGAAATTTGTTTTGAAGTCGGGTACCAGCCCAGACCAGCTGCTTTTTCAGACTGCCATGCAAAATGCGATCAGTGGCGGTGTGGAAAACACCATTTTGACACCCGGAGAATTGGAGCGTTGGGTGAAAATGAAAGAGAACTTCAAGTCGATTATCGAATCAGGAGCCAGCCAATGACCGCAAAAACCATTGTTGGATTTCTGGTCGCTTTGACCCTGACAATTTATCCCGGCTACTTCCATGGTTTGAAATATTTTCGTTGGGGCAAGAATGAACGCGTTGAAGAAATTGCTGCGCGACTCAAGTCATTTCCGGAAGAATTTCACGGCTGGGAAAAGGTTGGCGACCAGAAAATGACCATTGCCGAATTTGAAATGTTGCGGCCAATTGAGTATCTCAGCCGTCGTTTCAAACGGGGGGAATCAATGGTTCAGCTGTTTGTAATGTTGGGCCCGACTGGCCCGACAGCTGTTCATACGCCTGACATTTGTTTTAGCAGTCGTGATTACAGTACGATTGGAAGTCGCCAGCGACTCCGGATCGATTCAAATGGCAATTCAACTTCGGATTGTTGGGAGTGCGCCTTCCAAAGCCGCAACTTCAATGACGTCTATTTGAAAAGCTGGTATGCGTGGACCACCGATGGCAATTGGCAAGCCGCTGAAAACCCCCGCTATTCGTTTGCGCAATCTTCCTATTTGTTGAAAATTCAGGTGGAAGCAATTTACCCTGATCAACAATCGCTGGAGCAAAGTCAGGATGCCGAGAATTTCCTCAGGGATGTTCAATCGTACATTAAAGACAACGTCCTGAATTGATCACGACCATTTTTGTCGGCTGTCAATTTGATGGACAGAACCGTTGCGGCTCTCCGCATTCCCCCAAAGCTGATCACGCTTGTACAACAGTAATTTGGCACTCCGTCCCTGTTCTCCCTGGCAGATTTCAGTCACCTTCCCTCTGACATGATTTCTGCATTTTTGTTGCTGCTTTCTCGTTTCTGCACTCTCTGATTCGAAAGAACCTTTCCATGTCACTGACCAATTCCCCGGCCGGGGTCGCGCCTGCAGTTTTGACCGATGAAGAAATTCAAAATACGGTTTTTCCGTCTTGCCGGATTCCCCTGCAATCCAGAAAGTATTTTTATCGAAAATACTACATGGAAAGGATGATAGCGGCGATCCTGATCGTGATCTTCCTGCCCTTGTTGCTGGTCTTCTCCGTTCTCATCAAGTTAACATCCCGTGGTTCCGCGATATATTCGCAAATCCGTACCGGAGAAGCTGGCAAGCCCTTTACGATTCACAAGTTGCGATCCATGGCAAACGACGCAGAAAGTCGGTCCGGCAAGATTTGGTCCGTCAACGGTGATTCCCGAGTGACAAGATTGGGCCGGTTTTTGCGGTTTACCCATCTCGATGAAATTCCACAGCTCTTTAACGTTTTGCGGGGCGAGATGACATTGGTCGGCCCCCGTCCCGAGCGTCCCGAATTCGTGGAGGTTCTGATCGGTAAGGTCGACAATTATTATCGACGGCATTCCATCAAGCCCGGCATCACTGGCCTGGCACAAATCTATTTGCCCCCCGATGAAACGCTGGAATCGGTCAAAATGAAAATCAAATACGACTTGATATACCTCAGGCATGCCTGCCTTACGCTTGATCTGCGGATCTGGATTTGTACGGCGTTGCGTTTGGTAGGAGTCCGCCACGGATATGGACCGCGCTTGATTGGATTGGACGCCCAACTCGCTTCGTTCCGCAGACCTGCAGGCGAGGCCAATGTGAAAAGCCGTTCCCGGCCGGCCTTGGTACCATTTGTTTTCAACGCAAAAAAGTGGGATGCCAGATCAAACAAAATCCGCAGGGTTTTTGGACGTCGGTCATCGCCCGAACTTGCGACGGCGGCGTCGGACAGCTCGGGTACGCATTCGTTTGACAGTTCGAACAGCTATTCGTTCGGCAGCTCGGACCAGTTGGCAAACCCTTCCGATTCAAGGCGTCTCTCACACTGAAAAACAGTTGCCAAGACCAATTGCCCGATCAAACATTGAGAATATTGGCCCAATCCGATTGAATAAGAGCCTTTCCCAAAAGGGGTCTGACCCTGTCTGGTTTTCAAAGGGGCTGACCCCTTTGGGAATGTGTTTTGTTTTTGCGGAGCCTACCAGGGTCCGGCCCCCATTTTCAATTGCCAATCAATACAATGCTTCACCAAGAACTTGGGGTCGAGCTGTTTAGCCGAGGGGCGATATCCCCCGGTTTTTTCAAAACAACCGGACGCCATGGCGCTCAGGCGAATCCTCAGACCAGTTCTTGACAAAGCAATCGTGACGTTACCGGACAAAACAGTCAACGCGCTGACCATTGACGTCGAAGACTATTTTCAGGTCACAGCTTTTGAAAGTGTAGTTTCCCGGGAACAATGGGGTGGCTTTCCCAGCCGTGTGGTTGCGAACACCAGATGGCTTTTGGAGTTGTTTGCCAAAAAACAGGTATTTGGAACGTTTTTTGTTTTGGGATGGGTCGCCGAAAAATTCCCCGATTTGGTTCGGGAGATTGACGATGCTGGACACGAACTTGGTTCGCACAGCTACTGGCACCGTCTGGTATACGAACAGTCTCCGGAAGAGTTTCGAGAGGATCTCCGGCGATCGAAGAAAGCAATTGAGAATATTATTGGCAAACCAATTAGCTGTTACCGGGCGCCGACGTTTTCAATTGTCGAACGTTCGAAATGGGCGCTGGAAATTCTGGTTCAAGAGGGCTTCACTATCGATTCGAGCATTTTCCCCATGGCAAGACATGACCGATATGGGATACCGTCAAGTCCAAGGGGAATCCACCAAATCGAAACGCCCTCGGGACCTATCTGGGAGGCACCATTATCGGTCGGTCGATTCCTGGGATTGGTTTTGCCGGCCAGCGGCGGCGGCTATTTCCGGTTTTATCCGTTCGCAATGACTCAACGGCTGTTCCGAAACGTGCATGCCGCTGGCCGTTCCGTTATTTTTTATCTGCATCCCTGGGAAATCGATCCTGACCAGCCCCGCGTCCAAAACATTTCACGAAATGCTCGATTTCGCCACTACATTAACCTTCGTCGCACTCCGAACAAACTAAAACAAATGCTGGAAAACCATCAATTTGCACCTCTCGGTCGACTGGTTGCAAGACATGTGGAGAAACACCGTGGTTCTGTTTAGTCGATTCAACGATGCCACAAACAATTGTGAACAAAAAGATTTCAGTCAAGACTGCCCAAAGATGGTGGAATCAAAAATCACCCGTCGCTTGAACGTCATCGTACTTGACGAAGAAATCCCTTTCCCCCTGAATTCCGGGAAGAGAATTCGGTCTTTCAACCTGTTCCAGCGCCTAGCACGACTCCATAACATTACTTACCTGGCCTATTGCAACCAGGATTCCGAAGAAACCAGTCTGGCAGCCAGGGAATTTGGGAGAATAGGCATTGAAACAATTGTCGTGGATCGCCCTGTCCCCAAAAAATCGGGATTCGGATTTTACGGACGATTGGCTGGCAACCTCTTTTCCACTCTGCCTTACTCGGTTTGGACTCATACGAGTCAATCGATGCGGACTGCTTTGGTCCAGCAACAAAAAGCCCGGCCTGTAGACCTCCTTCACTGTGAATGGACACCCTATGCCGAAATGATGCGCAACGTTGAAGGCAAGGTCGTGACGGTATCGGCACATAACATTGAATCGCAAATCTGGCAGCGATATCACGAAACCGAACAGAATCCGCTGAAACGGGCTTATATTCATCACCAGTGGAAAAAGTTTCAGCGCTATGAACGATGGGCATTTGCCCGAGCAAACCGCACGATATTTGTCAGCGAGCCAGATGCTGAAATCGCGAGGTTGTCGTTTGGTGCGACACGAACAGCAATCGTGGACAACGGCGTCGATGTAAGTACATTCACGCCGTCGTTCGACGGTCGAGAACCCCGGCGCTTGCTGATCATGGGCAGCCTGGATTGGCGACCGAACGTAGACGGAATCAACCGGTTTCTGGAAAGTGTCTTTCCAAAAGTGCTCACTGCCCAACCGCACGCACGTTTGATCATTGTTGGACGAAATCCGGAATCCGGTTGGGCTCATAAAATCAGGCAGCATAAAAACGTCGAGCTTTTTGCCAACGTTGCCGACGTTCGCCCCTATGTTACCCAGGCTGGCACCCTGGTTGTTCCTTTGCGAATCGGTGGCGGCTCGAGGCTGAAAATCCTGGAAGCAGCGGCAAGTGGCCTGCCAGTAGTTAGCACCATGATTGGTGCCGAGGGGCTTGATTTTGTACCTGGTCAGCATTTTTCCGCATCGGAAAACATTGAGGACCTGGTGCAGCCGATCGTTGATTCGATTCGGGAGCCGCAGGCGGCCAAAGCCCGGGCGAAGGAAGCATACAAAGTAATTCTTCAAAACTACAACTGGGATACACTCGCGGAGCGAATGGACCGGATTTGGCGCGCTGAACTGGCAAACGAGGGCGGTTCGACATGAAGGTATTGCACCTTACTTCATCCCGATTCCATGGCGGCCCGGAGCGGCAAATGCTCGGTCTGGCGGAAGCCGGCCGGAACAAGTTCGAAACGGTTTTTGCTTCGTTTTCGGAAGGGCATCTTTGCCTCGAATTTCTTTCCCGAGTTTCCGCGTCAGGGTTCGGGGCAACGGAATTGGTTCACGACACGCCGCATCTTTTGCGGGCCAGAAATGAAGTCCGGAAAATCCTGCGTAAAGAGAAGATTTCCGTGTTGCTTTGCCACGGATATAAAGCCGGATTGATTGGGTGGTGGGCCGCGCGAAATGCCGGAATCCCGGTGGTTGCGGTGTCGCGCGGTTGGACCGGAGAAAACCGGAAGGTCCGGTTCTATGAGTGGCTCGATCGCAAAGTGCTCAAGCGTATGGATCGGGTAGTATGTGTATCACAGGCTCAAGCCGACAAAGTTCGTATTTGCGGTGTCAAGTCCCACAAGATAATAGTGATTCCCAATTCAATTGATACAAGCAGGTTTGAGAAAGTGGATCCTGCCGGCCGACCAGCGCTGGAAAAACTTTTTGACTGGCGGCCTCGCTTGATAATTGGTGCCGCGGGCCGACTGAGTCCCGAAAAAGGATTCGATTTGTTGGTCACGGCAGCTCGCACAGTTGTGGACCAGAATCAGGAAATAGGGTTCGTTCTTTTTGGTGAAGGAAATCTTCGCCAGTCGTTGAGTGACCAAATCCATAAAGCCCAATTGAAACGCCATTTCGTTCTGGCAGGACATCGCCCGGATATCGACTTTCTGTTTCCTCACCTGGACTTGTTTGTCCAATCTTCCCATACCGAGGGCATGCCCAATGTAATTCTTGAGTCGCTGGGGGCCGGGGTTCCTGTCGTTGCGACAGACGTAGGCGGAACGCGGGAAATCATCGATGCCAAATTGAATTGCCGCTTGTTGCCTGCCGGTTCGGTAGACGCACTGCATTCGGCGATTACCGAAGCAGTAACCGGGCAATTTTTGCCCGAACAGCGAAAGGCACTTCAGACACACATCAGCGAGCATTTCGATTTTGATGTGCAGGCAACGAGGTATCTGGAATTGTGGAACGATTTGTTGAGTCGATCCTGTGGTCACCGGCCGACAGCGACTGTTGACCAACATTCTGAAAAAGCGGTTGAATCTCGTGGGTAAGGTGAATTCCAGGAGGAACACGCCGATTCGTGT
>JAYVKA010000057.1:0-3493 GCA_043768885.1 Planctomycetota bacterium | reverse complement strand
CGGGACGCTCGCGGCAACCTACCGGTAGCCGATCGGCCCGCGTTGGGGTGACTGTCGCCATTGATTCATCGTTGCGCGATCAACATTCTCCGATGGAATCAGTGGTTGCTTGGGAACGGGCAGTTCGCCGGGCAAAAGGTCGGGACTCGCGTTTCCACGACCGGGGATTTTTTCCTTGGGCGGTTCGACGATGTTCGAATCGGCCAGCGGTCCCATGCCAGCCATGTTCGGATCGGAAAAAACAGAACCAACTCGCCCATAAACGGGATCGGCTCGCTGAATTTTTCCACCGAATGCCGGATAGTCATAGTCCGACGGTCCGCAACACATCGCGCATCCGGCGGAGATGAGTGCGGCCGGTGCGATTGCGGCGAAAAAGGCGGCAAGATTTCGGCGGCAAGGGCGGTTCATGATCTTTCCCCGGATAACTTTCGTTGGCTGATGTGTTGGGTTTTCGATGTTGCGGTCGGTAACTATTGATTCATCCGGATGTTGGCCTGAACTCCGGCAGGACCCGTGTTTTGCGGATTCATCCCGAAACGGTTCCAATCGATTTGTTCCTGTTGACTTGTAACCGGATTCGACGAAGCAACTGGTGCCGTGTTCATGTCGCGGGCTGGCGCGGTTCGTCGAATGGCATTATCCAGTTTCAATCCGCTGGTTTGTTGTGGTCCGGAAGCCAGCGTCCACGACGTCTGTTGAACCGATGGATCTGAAATTACCGGACTGCGAATTGCGTTATTGCTGAGTGGGGGCTGGTCGAGAGTCTGAAATGACTCATTGCCGTTCGTCGCAGCGTCTTCGATTTGGATCGGTTCATAAAATGGCTCGGACAATTCATTGCCGTAGGGAACCTGATCAACATGGACAGGACTGCCCGGCAATGCTTGTGTTCGTGACGGTCCCACGCCATTGGTGCCAGCGTCTGGCCAAATGGCTCCGGTGCTGATTACGTCCGGTCGTGACCAGCCGTAGTTCATGGGCGGGCTGGCCGAGCGGCGACGCGCATTTTCCGAAGCATCCTGATAGGCCTTGCCCGTCCATGGTCCTTCCGAGAAATCGACCGAGTCGTAGGCCAGGATTGTTCCCTTGCGGCGGTGAATCAGGGCAATCACCTTGTTGTATTCGCAGAGTGCCGTGTAAAAGGCGATTTCGGCCTGGGCACGTCGGCGCTGTGAATCGAGCGCCACGTCCAGCAATTCAACACCGGCGACTTCCAGATTCTTGAAGTGCTGAGTTTCAATGGTGGTATCCGCCCATCGATTGAAGGAGGTCTGCATCACCCGGCGGTTGGCAGCCAGGGCCCGAAACGCTTCGGCCAACTCGCGCGAAAAGTCCAGCTCCATGTCCTCCATTCGGGCATGTTCACGAGCCAGTTTCAATTGTGCGTTTCTGACGTTGGCAAGTTCGCGGCGGAAACCGACTGGCAACCCGAAATCGAGTCCGGCCTGAAAACCATTGAACGATCCGCTCCACAGCTGGTCATAGGCACCGCTGCCAGGGTCAGGGAATATTTGTCCATTGCTTCCTGAATTCAATAGACCATCGCCAAGCCCGACAACCCGGTACAAACCGGTTGCATTCAACTGTGGGAGGAGGCTGTTTTTTGCGTAGGCAATTTGCAACTCACGCTTCTTCAGTTCCCAGCGTTGCTGGCGAACTTCCGGCCGGTAGGTCAACGCTTCATCGAGCGCGGCACACCATTCGAATTCGATCGGGGCGAGAACAGGTTCGTCGATAGGGCGGATAATCTGGCCGTCCGTCGTTGCGATCCCCAGCAGGTAACGAATGTTGCCTTCGGCGGACAGCAGGGTGTTGTAGGCGTCGATGACCTGTTCGTCAAAGAAGTGATACTGTTCGCTGGCCTGGGCGACTTGCTGAATCGTAACGTCGGCACCACCTTCATACTTCTTGTAGACGACCCACCAGGTCTCGTGAGCCGCATTTCGTCCGGCTTTGGAGGCCTCCAGGTTTCGATAGGCACAGTTCAGCTCCCAGTATCGGATCTCGATATTGGTCACCATGTTTTGCAATTGCGATTCCAGATTGGCCAATTCCTGATCGGTGCCGATGCGGGCGATCATGATCGGCATGCGATTGATGAACGCACCGCGCCCGCGAAGCAATGGTTGGCGGACTTCGAATTCGAACGATGCCCGCCACCAGGTTGGCAATGCCTGAAAGCCGTTGCCCAAGGCTCCACCCAACGGAATGTTGTTGGAGGTGTATATGTTGATGTTCCGGGCCAGAAACTGGGTGCCGGACGCCGACTTCTTGGCGAGTTCAGACTGAAACTGAACCTGATCCTGTCGGAAATTGAAACGATCGATCGGCGAGTTGTTGACAACGTTTCTGGGCTCGTGTGTTTTGTTCCAGAACAGGTTGCTGGTGAACTGCGCGTCGAAATCGGCGAGGGCCGCCTCGACTCCCTGATTGGATTCAAGAGCCGTTGCTGTTGTCACGCTTCCGGGAGGAGAAAGCTGGCCAGGCGTTCCGATGAAGCCGGCTTCGGTTTCGCGAATGGCGATGTTGTAAAAAGTTCCTGCTCCGGCCGGGCCGTTTGTCAGGTTGTCGATACCCGGCGAGACACGCGTTCCCTGCAGTCCGGGGGTGCCGTATCCGCGGATGACTTTGCTGTTCTGAAGAGCGATGCCGATGCATTCTTCCAGAGTCAAATCGAAAAACGACTGGAAATCCGTATCGATCACCGTAATCGGTGTCAGCGACTGGGTGACCTCGGCGAGCGGTGTCGATTGAACGTCCGGGTACTCGATCTGCGTGGCCTGGTCCAGGTAGTAGGACAGGTCTCCGGTGTCGTTCAGGTACATCGGTTTTGTTGGATAACATCCAGCAAACCCGATCGCCAGGCAGGAAAGGAGAACGATTTTTTTCAGGGGAGTACAACTCATTGGATTCCGTATCCATCAGAGTGCATGGTTTACAGCGCAGGAATATCCCGCGCCGGCTGGGCTAACACACGAGCTGAAAGCCCAAAACAAAATCCCCCCCTGACGATTCTGCTCCGGTCGCGCTTTGTGGGCGCGCCAGAGCAGAATACGTCAATGGATTTATCGGCGAGGCAACCGGCAAACTTTGGCCAATCGGTAAAAGTTTCCTAACCGGCAAACTTGAACAATTGCCAGAGTGATATCATGCGGATGAATCGCGACAGGGCAATCAACCGGCTGCCAGCGTCTATTCAGAATGACAGCGTCGTTTGCAACCGGGAGTGTAATCGTGGTTTGGCATTTTGCCCCACTCACGCTTCGACATCGGCAGACGAACCAAAACGTCCTGGAACGGAACTGGCTGAAACGACGCCTCGCAATTCGACCTGGAGTTTTGGGAGCGATGGGTTGAGCGGGAAAGATGCAAAAAAACGGCCGTTTTGGAATCCCAAACCAGCCGTTCGTCAAAATCTGCAAGCCAATGAGCAGCTATCGGCCGCCGCCCCGGGCACTTTCTTCGGCAGCCTGTTCCTTTTGTTTGCCAA
>JAYVKA010000056.1:0-2851 GCA_043768885.1 Planctomycetota bacterium | reverse complement strand
AAAAACTGTAATCAGACAGCCACGAAATGCACTCCGTGGCAAGATGTGAACAAGCTGCCAGGTTCGCGTGGCAGCAAAATTCGAGGCGGCAAACCCCGATCAGGTTCCAGACTCATGACGCAATCGACAACCCTTATCCGGCTCGGACCATTTCTGTTGATGATCGCAGTTCTGTGCGGATGGTCATCGACGACAGTTGTTGGCCAGGGCGCAAACAATCCGCAGCAGGCCGAAGAGGAAGTCGAACTGCGCTTTGCCGACTACGAAGCAAAGCTGAATGCGATTTTGAAAACCCGTCGTGACGAGGAAAAGGAATTCGTCAAAGCGGTTCTGGCCAGGGTCCGCTCTGGCGACATCCCGGTCCCGATGATGGAGTCCAGTTTCTTGTGGGTCATCAACAATCGGCCGGACACGAAATACCCTTTCATCTTCTTTGAGCGGGTACTGCGAATTCAGGCCAAGCTGGCCAAGGTCGAGATTCCGGAATTCGACTACGAAATCTACAACGAACGTCACTTTCAGCGGTTTCGCAAGAACTGAATTTCAGTCCCTTTGGATCCTTCGCTGAAAACCGCTTTGTCGTCTGTCCAGCGATAGACTTCACGGCCCATCACGAATGTCTGCACAGGCCATCCGGTCAGCGTCTCGCCGTCCCACGGTGACCAGCCACACTTGGTGTATTGGCGCGAATTTTCGACCGTTCGCGCGAGGTTCAAGTCCACGAGCACCAGGTCGGCGTCCATCCCAACTGCGATCGAACCCTTGCCCTGCAGATGCCAAATGCGAGCCGGATTGGTACTCATCCAGTTGACCACCTGTTCCAGAGTCACCCGCCCGGCATGAACCTGATCCAGCATCAGCGCGAGCGAATTTTCGATGGCAGGCAAGCCGGACGGACAATCAGGATACTCGCGGCCTTTCTCCTCGAGCGTATGCGGAGCGTGATCCGTAACGACAGCGGAGAGCGCGCCGGAAATCAATCCTTGCCACAATGCTTCACAGTCGTCCAGGTTTTTGACCGAAGGATTCATCTTGATTAGTGATCCCAGCCGTTCGTAATCATTGATCGAAAACAACAGGTGATGCGGACAGACTTCGGCGGAAACCAGCGGACCGGCCTCGGCAACCAGCGGAATTTCGTCGGCCGTTGAAACGTGCAGCAAATGGAACTGGTGGTTGTGTCGCTGGGCCAGATCGATCGCCCGGCTGGTCGCAATCACGGCCGCACGATGATCGCGGATCAGCGAATGGGTCGCAACGTCCGAATGCACCGAATAGCGGCGTGCGTTTTGCTGAACTGTCGTTTCGTCTTCGCAATGGGCGCAGATCGGCAAAGTCGTTTCGGCGAAAATGCGTTCGAGGTCTTCCTGACCGTCCACCAGCATGTCGCCCGTGCTGGAGCCAATAAAAATCTTGATGCCCGGCGTTCGTTGTGCGGCCTGCAGTTCCGCAAGGTTTTCACGCGTTGCACCGATGTAGAATCCGTAATTGACCAGCGATTTTTGGCTGGCCATTTTCAGCTTCTCAGCCAATGCCGCACAGGTCGTCGTCGCCGGTTTGGTGTTCGGCATTTCGAGAAACGAAGTGACTCCACCAGCGGCACAGGCCCTGGTCGCATGCTCCAGGTCTTCCTTGTGAGTCAGTCCCGGCTCGCGAAAATGAACGTGGCTGTCCACAACTCCGGGCAACAAATGCAACCCGTCGGCGTCGATTACCGTTTCCGCCTGGAACTGAGTCGCCGGATCGATCGCGACGATTTTTCCCTCGTTTACAGCGATGTTGGTCTGGGCCGCTCCCTCAGGCAGTATCACTGTCGCATTTTTTATCAGCAGGGAAACAGGCTTCATGAATCAGTCAATCATCGTTTAAAGAAAAACAATGTCGTATTGGCATCTGGGTCTCATTGTCGGATAGTCTGATAAAATGCACAGTGCCCTAAACCGAAGCAAAACATAACCCGAAGTGTAAACGGCGGATCGGCAGGGCGTTCCTCGTTTACACTTCGGGTTATGAAATACAACAAAGCATGATTTGATCCCGTTCAGGCCAGCCCGCGCCCCTGTATTCAAGAATTCGCGAAAGGCCCTAAAATCACGAAGCATCGATTGATCGGCGAAATCCGGCATTTGAGCGTCTCTCGCCCGTTGCGGACTTTACTTCAGGATCAGGAATTTTTTGATGGAACCAACAACTGCGGATTTTGAGAAACTTGGAGTGTTCTATTTGGGGCGCGAACGGGACATGGAAACCGGGGAAACGACCGCCCAGCCGATTCTGTACGACTCGAAGGACCTGACCACACACGCTGTTGTTGTTGGAATGACAGGGAGCGGAAAAACGGGGCTCTGCATCGGTCTGCTCGAAGAAGCCGGCATCGACCGGATCCCGGCGATCGTCATCGATCCCAAGGGGGACATCGCCAACCTGCTGCTGACTTTCCCCAACCTCGCCCCCGAGGACTTTCGCCCGTGGGTCGACGTGGGCCAAGCCAGTCGCGACGGGAAAACTCCCGACGAATTCGCCGCCAACGAAGCTGCCAAATGGAAATCGGGACTGGAAACATGGGGACAGGACGGCGCACGGATTCAGCGGCTGCGTGATACCGTCGACATGCGGGTCTACACTCCCGGCAGCAGCGCTGGTCGCCCCCTGACGATCCTCAAATCGTTTTCCGCCCCCAGCCCAGAATTGCGGCAGGACACCGATCTGTTTCGTGAACGGATTTCTTCAGCCGCATCCGGACTGCTCGCCCTTCTCGGAATCGATGCCGACCCGATTCGGTCCCGCGAACACATTCTGATTTCGCAGATTCTCAGCTCGGCCTGGCAGGACGGCAAAGACCTTGACCTGG
>JAYVKA010000055.1:0-2040 GCA_043768885.1 Planctomycetota bacterium | reverse complement strand
ACTGCACTTCCAGTTTTGAAAGCCGGTGATTTTGCTTCGGACCAGGATATACGCTGGTGCCCTGGTTGCGGCGACTATTCGATTCTGGCCCAGATGAAAAAAGTTCTGCCAGAAATTGGCGTAGCCCCCGAGAACACCGTTTTCATTTCCGGCATTGGCTGCAGCAGCCGCTTTCCGTATTACATGAATACCTACGGCATTCACAGTATCCACGGCCGCGCACCGACATTTGCGACCGGCCTGAAATCCACGCGACCGGACCTCAGCGTTTGGGTCATTACTGGCGATGGTGACGCACTCAGCATCGGCGGGAACCACTTCATCCATTTGATTCGCCGCAACGTGAACCTGAATATCATTCTTTTCAATAACCGGATTTACGGGTTGACCAAGGGACAGTATTCACCGACGTCGCCGGTTGGGAAAGTGACCAAGAGCACGCCTCGTGGGTCGCTGGATTTTCCACTCAGCCCGTTGACGCTGGCCCTGTCGGTAGAAGCGACATTTGTTGCCCGTTCAATTGACACGAACATCAAACACCTGACATACACACTGGAACGCGCGGCTCGGCACAAGGGGACTTCGTTCGTCGAGGTTTACCAAAACTGCAACGTGTTCAACGATGGTGCCTGGGACTATGCCAAGGGGAAGGAATCGGCAGATCAGCACACGGTCGAACTTCAACATGGCAAGCCTCTGATTTTCGCCGGCGGCACCAAGGGCATTCGATTGAATGGCATGACACCCGAAGTTGTCGATGTCAACGAAAACACACCGATGGATGACTTGTTGTTCCACGACGAATCCGCCTACTCGCCTTGCCACGCGTTCATGCTTTCGAGAATGCGCCATCCCGAATCGCCCGAGCCAATCGGAGTCTTCCGCGCCGTCGAGCGCGACACCTACGACGACCTGATCAACTCTCAGCTCGCAGGTGCTGTCGCGGAAAAGGGAAAAGGCGATTTGGGCAAACTGTTTAACTCCGGCGACACCTGGACGGTTTGAGTAATTGCTTTTCGGAGTCGAACATCCAAATTTCTTGCATGGGGCATTTCAAAACCGGTTCTAAATTCGTGGCTTTGGCTTCCTGCCAAAACTTTTTTTACTCAGCTTCGGCTGGAAGCCAAAGCCACGGGGATTTCGATTGAAGACGACAGGTTCGCCGGAAATCATTGCAAATTCACCTGAAAGTGCTGGCAATGCTGGGCAACTCATACAGTTTTGCAATACAATTGGCGGGATAATCCGTGCTGATTATTGAAACAGCATTTATTGTTCAGACCTTTGACTGACCGGATACCCATTCATGCCTCCGGCAAGTACCGTTACCTCCGATTCGTTTCTCGAATCCATTCGAAATAGCCGACTGACCGGCGAAGAGAACATTCGTACCGCAATCGCGAATGTTTCGCAGGATTCCGTTGAAGAGATTGCTGCGGCCCTGGTTCGAAAGAACATTCTCAATGAGTGGCAGGCGAAGTACCTGCTGGCCGGACAACCGGGCCTGCGCATTGGCAATTACATCTTGAAGGGCCGGGTGGGGCAGGATTCGCTGGGCGAGCGTTTTTTTGCCGTGCAGGAATCGTTGAGTCGAACAGTTGATTTGCAATTGCTGCCCGAGTCGCTGGTCGCAGAACAATCGGGAATGGACCGGTTTCTGGAATCCGCCAGCCAGCTCACCCACCTGGATCACCATGCGATCGTGCACTTGTATGACGTGGCCGATCATCAGGGACGACCTTTCATAGTTTCAGAACACTGCGTCCCGATGACTGAAAGTGAATTTCGGGCGATTCCCGATTCCGGCCTGGCTCACTTGCGGGCCGTTCGCGACATGTGCGAAGGAATCCGGTATTTGCACGAACACGATTTGTCGCACGGATTTCTCGGAGCGGAAAACAGTATTCGGCTGGCCCAGCCGGGTGTGGTCAAGCTGGACCGTTTGGCATGGAGCGTTTTGCAACGGGAACTGGTTTCCCGCAGTCTGATCGAGACCTTTGAACAGCGGCGAACTGCGGACTGGCAACAGATTGGAAACTT
>JAYVKA010000054.1:0-2195 GCA_043768885.1 Planctomycetota bacterium | reverse complement strand
GCCAGCAAAATGTTTGGCGGCTTGATGTCCCGATGCTGAACGCCTTGGCGGTGAGCATGATCCAGCCCCTGAGCCAGCTGCATTCCAATCCACGCCACCGTTTCCGGCCAGTCAAGCCGCCCGATGGTTCGGTCTGCGATCGCATTCTGCGAAGTCTCCAGGCCAAGCCTCGCAAGGTTGTTTCGAACCTCGTCGGCGTAGGCGTATCCATTCAGGTTTTCGGGGGCTGTTTTTCGAAATTTCTCCAAACATTCCTGCAGCGTTCCCCCCGCCGCAAATTGCATGTAAAGAAAATTCACGGGCGGTTCCGCGAGTGATCGCTGGTCGTAGACCCGAACGATATTCGGATGATCCATCCGCGACAGTGTTTGCGGCTCTTCGTTTGTCCGAACCGAAACCTTCAGAGCCACAAACCGCTGCATCGATTCCTGCATCGCCAGATAAACATCCGCGAACGCACCTCGACCGACTTGCCGCAGAATCCGGAAATCGTCATACGTCTTTCCGGCTTCCAGTAGTTCCGGTCGCTGGATCGACTGGGGAGCCTGTGGCGTCCCTTCCACCGAAGAAATCAGCGTCCCGGAATTTTCTGTCGGCTGATCATTGACTGACACCAAATCCGTTGGCCAGTTTCCTTCGGGAAAACAGGATTGGAGCGATTCGTAAAACGACAACCCTCGCGTGATTCCCCTTTCGCCGGCCACCCTCATGTCCAACCGGATCAGCGCTGCGACAATCAACGGCGACATTCTCTCGTCGCTTTGCATCAACAGTTCTCGCAATTCAATCGCGTCTCCCACCGGACAGATCTCTCCGGCCGCCGTCATAGCCCGATCCATCCGGGCCATCGTCGAGTGCCAATCAAATTGGGAAGCAGATTCCGGCATGTCAAATGTTTGGAGTTTGTAGTACCGCCTTCCTGCGGTCCATTCCTCTGAAGCCAGCACTACCAACAAACCAGCTTCGCCGCGACACAAAATTACTGAGCCATATGTTATCCTATCCGCGACTAACGAGCTTACACGTCTTTGCCCAAATCGACATCACCCAAACAACCACTGGAATCATGCCTGCGAATAAGATCGACTGGAGCTATCACCGGCCCAACTGAAACACTTGCAAAAAAACGCAAGAGTTTCTTGCCAAAGCCAAAGTATCCACGACCACTGAAGTCAACGCCAAAAAGGAAACGCTCAACGCCGCCGAAGCCATTCGACTGGCCCGCGCCGCGTCAATCGTCGTCGCCACCAAAAGCAAAAAGATCGTCCGCATCGACATCCGAAAAGACAAACCGACCGACGAAGAATTATCGAGCTTGATAGTCGGCCCTTCCGGAAATCTCCGCGCACCAGCAATCCGCCAAGGCAAAACGCTGATCGTCGGATTCAGCGAAGAGTTGTACCGTGACGAACTTGGATAGTGCTGTGTCCATTTTGATGTACGATGGACGTCCTCGTCCGTCGGGAAATTTCCGGCCCGTCCAGAGTTCGACGGACGAGAACGTCCATCGTACATTCATTGGCCAAGCGATCCAAAATGAAAAATTCCCCAAATCTTTCATCCCCAAAGCCTGCTTCATGCCTTCCTTTTCTGGCCGCACTCATTATCGCGATTCCAGGCAGCGCCCAGGATCGAACTTCCGACGAACAACCCCACCGCAAATTCATTGCGGCCGATTCCTCGGCGGGGCGGATTGCGATCATTGACGAAGACAACCAGATTGTTTGGGAGCACAAAATCGGACCGCTGCACGATGTGCATGTGCTGGACAACGGCCACGTGCTGATGCAGTTGGACTGGACGCACGTAGTCGAAATCGATCCGGCATCGGACAAAATCGTCTGGGAGTACGATTCGGGGAAGGGCGGGAACGAGGGGAAACCTGTAGAAGTTCACGCGTTCCAGCGACTGGCGGATGGCAACACGTTGATCGCCGAAAGTGGTCCGGCCCGAATTATCGAAGTTGGTCCCGATGGAAAAATTGTTGCGACGGTCGGACTTCAAGTCGCAAATCCCCATCCACATCGAGACACACGACTGGTTCGCAAACTGGATTCGGGAAACTATCTGGTTTGCCACGAAGGAGATGGCATGGTTCGGGAATACGCGTCGGACGGCGGTGTCGTCTGGGAATTCGCAATTCCGATGTTCGGTCGCGAACCAGCCGATGGACACGGTCCCGAATCGTTCGGCAA
>JAYVKA010000053.1:0-2287 GCA_043768885.1 Planctomycetota bacterium | reverse complement strand
CTTTGTTCTCGCGTTTTGTTCCTTTGGTAATGTAGCGGGGCTCGCTCCAGGTAACGCCATCGTCGTCGCTGAATTGAATCCAGTTGGTGTAAGCGTCTGGGCCAAAGCCCGGTTTGGCAGCACGTTCGCCGAGGGTGTTTTGCTGGTACATCAGCAGGACCCGATCAGACTCAAGCACGACTGCTTGCGGATTATTCAGGGACGAGCCATCGAGTTTGTTGAGAACCTGCAGTTCGCTCCAGGTTTGCCCATTGTCGGTGCTCCGTTTGAGGATCATGTCGTTATCGGAATGATCGCCAGCCTGACGGCCTTCGGCAAACGCGAGCAGAGTTCCCTCGTTCGTTGTGACGAGTGAAGGAATTCGAATGGCCGGATAGGGCTCGGATCCCGCCACAAAAACATCGACGAATCCGGAAACAGGTTTGTCGACAGGTTCCTGGACTGCAGAAACCGACTTTGCATGAATCAGGACTGAGAGAACCGCGAACAACATCAGAAATCGAAGACAGCCATTCATTTTTCAAATCCTGTGTTGAAAAGCGGACCGGTCAGACCCGCGGGAACAGCGCCGGCTATTTGTCTTCGTACAATTCCGGGAAGACCTCGTGGTCCAGGCCCTGGCGTCGAATCAGTGTGCGGGTTCGAGCGAGAAAATCAAACTTGTAGTTGGCCACTTGCTGTTCGGTAATGTCCAGCAGCGTTGCTGTTTTCTTGTTCGTGAATCCGCGAACGGTTAACAGCTC
This sequence comes from Planctomycetota bacterium, assembly GCA_043768885.1. Lineage (GTDB taxonomy): Bacteria > Planctomycetota > Planctomycetia > Pirellulales > Pirellulaceae > BJ22. The sequence goes on along the minus strand of JAYVKA010000053.1, from coordinate 1,544 downwards.
GATGCATTTCAGTTTGATCCAGTCCCCGCGCTCGCACCAACGCTCGAACTGGTCTCGAAGGGCATCGACCAGCGCAACCTCTTCCAGGTTTTTTCGTTCGGCGCTGCGGGCAATGCTGCTGGCGACACGCGCCGACCCGGGCAGCTGCCATTGCCCGTCCGATCCGTCGCCGGAAACCATCGGGATCGTCGGGCGTCGGCCTTCGCGCCGCAGGTGATCGGTCAACTTATAACTGCAAATCGAAAACAGGTAGCTGTCCAGCGAGCGGGCTCCGTCATAGTTCGGCAGGCTGGTCAGAAACCCGACGAAAGTTTCCTGGACGATATCTTCGCTGGCACTGCGGTTGGAGAGGCGGCTGTTCACAAACGCCAGCAGCCGGCCTTCATAGCGGGCAATCAGTTCGGCCCAGGCATTGGCCTGTCCGCTTCGAATCGAGTCGATCAGTGTGGTGTCATTCGAAGGATTCGATGTCATGAATTCGGCTGTTCAAGATACGGGTCGATGGCAAATGAGAAGCGGTTTCGACTCCATTTTCAACCGGCTAGCCCGGATTTTCAATGCCAAGGCAAGCTTGTCAAAGGGGCTATGGCCGCAGCAGAAATTGAAGATTGTAGAACAAATGTCCTCATTTGTTCAGGAGACCAGGTTCCACGCCAATTGAAAAACGCGAGGCATAAACATTTGGGGACAAATGTTCTACTATCTGAAAGCTTCGATTAACGAGGAAGTTTTCGGACGAAGGAGCCGAGTTTGGAGTCGTCTGCCTCCACCTTTTTTCGGACGGATTCTGCAACATCCAGGTCAATGGAACTGGTGTCCGCGTCGGCCAGGGGGCGGGCTCCCTGAAAGTCTCCAATGAAACTGACGGCTGGTTGTTGGCCGGGCAGATTTCCGAGAGCACTGATCGAGATGGATTTTTGTGGTGTAGCCAGGAATTCGATTCCGTCCAGAATATCGGAGGAACCTGCGCTTGAATTTACTGCGGCGGTCGTCATTTGGTCCGGTTCAATCGAATCGGCGCGATCGGGATACGCTGTGATTTCCTGACCGGAAAATGGTGTATTACATTCGGCCCGAACTGTATCCAGTTTTTGCCTGTTGGTTGCCGGCATTTCGGTTGGCATAAAATCCTGCTCTGTCATTCCTTCCGGCATTTCATAGGTCGCACGGAAAGTCATGTTGCCAAGTGTTAGTAACTGGCCAGGCAACAATGGTTCTTCATCGACGATTTTGAAATTGTTGATATAAGTTCCGTTTAACGATTGCAGGTCCCGGACGTACAAGCGGCCTTCCCGCTCAAAAATCTCGCAATGCAAACGGCTGACCAGGGAATGTTGGACCGTGACTGATGCGTCGCGGCCACGTCCCAAAACAGTCGGCAAATTCAGTTTCAGTTCCCTGTTTTCCGACTCGCCACCGACTACTACCAGAGTTGCGTTGATCATCCTGAAAAGTCTCCTTCAAAATCGCTCAATGGTTCCGTCCCGCGTTTGCTCGCGGAGAGAAATCGGATCGGCTTCAGTTTTGTTTTCGAATCCAGGAAT
>JAYVKA010000052.1:0-11017 GCA_043768885.1 Planctomycetota bacterium | reverse complement strand
CCGATCGCTTCGGTCCTTGATTGCTCGACCGGTTTTCCGGACACTATCGCATCCAATGCATCAGCCAGTTCGTGCGTCGTCGCAACCGTTCGTTTCTTGCCGTAGTCGGCATACAGATCGTCAATTCGGCCCTGGTATGCGGGTGCCGACTGGTCTCCGACAAACACAAAGGCCTGCGGCGTAACAGTTGCCCCAACACGTTGCGAAATCGACTGGTCCGTATCAATGACGACCGGGACCCGAATGTCAAACTCCTGAGCGTGTTTGCGGGCGGAATCAGCCGTTGTTTTCGGATCGGGATGGATCATGAAAAACGAAATGCCGTTTTCGCCGTACTTTTTTGCCATTCGGTGCAACAACGGTTGGTAGGAGTTTGCGATCGGGCAGTCGGTGGAAACAAAAACCAGCGCTATTGCGCGCGTTGATTCGTCGTCGAAAGGCTGGTGTAGCTTTCCTTCGACGTCGGTGAATTGCCACGGTAACTCAGCGCGAGTGACATTGCCCAGGAAGAGAGCAACGAGAAACGTCAAAGTCAGTGCGAGTCGGTTTTGAAACATGATTCGAATGGCCTTTATTGATTTTCGGGGAGTCGAGGCGGAGCCTTCGGGGCAGGTGCGTTCCAGGGCAGAGCCATGGAACGAGAATTAACCTGTAAGTAAACGCTATTCTTACCGGCCGGAACCAAATCGGTCGCGAAGTTCTTTTAGACGCTCAAGTTCGGCAGAATCAAGGGCCCCGTCCTTATCCTGATCCAGCAATCCAAAGACTCGACCACTCAGCCGTGGCGGGGCTTCAGATTCCTGGAGTTTTCCATCACCGTTTTGGTCCAGTTGCATCAGCATTTGCGACAGTAACGGGCCCTGTGAAAACCGGTTGACGATCGTCTCGGTGAAATGCTTCCGAACGGCGCTTTGCAGCTGCGGCCGTTGTTGTTCATTTTTGGCAACCGTCATCAAAGTAATCGCGCCCATTTCATCATTGGATTCGCGTCCCCAACGAATTGGTTGTGGAGGTTGGTAAGGGTTCTCGGGATTGTCTGCCGAGTTGTCGTACACGATTTCGGAATGAAGCACCGTGCCGGCTGCCAGTTCAACTGGTTCGGCGAACAGGTAACGGTCTTGCCAGTCGAGATCCCAATCATCGATTTTCAGCAGCACCGTGGACTGGCCGTCAGGAGTTTCGGCCGTCAGCTTCATCTCACGGCAGATGTAGTGTGCATGTCCGCCAATTCCGACGACTTGCGTATCGACAGGGATCGTAATTGAATCGGTTACCCGATAATTCTTCTCACCAGGCGGAATACTGATGTTCGCACCAAATCCAAACATGGCGGGAACCTGAATCGCAACAAGCTGTTTCGAAGGGGGCTTGTCCGCAAAGTACAGGGCCAACTCGGCCTGCTCCGTTTCCGGTTTTCCTGACGGATGAAAATGTGTTTGCATTACGATATCGCTTCCGCGCGGCAAGGCCATCGCCAGATCGCCTGGCAGCAGGTTGGGCATCGCTCCGGGCACATAACCTCCCAGCCCGCGAGCCAGTGCATTGTCGATCCGGCTATTGTCCTCGATGTCCGATTCAGCACGGGCTAAACCACCACGTAACCTTCCCAGGAGACCCGAACCGTTTGATGACGCTGAATCGTCTGCGTCACTGGCACCACCAAAGTTGGTCAAAAACCCCATCCCTGGAATCCCTGCCTGGCCATCAGCACCATCTTTTTTCCTGGCGTTGCCACTTGAATCGAGAAAAAAGATCGCGTGATGAACCGCCGATTTGGCCTGGGGCCGCAATTCAACCGCCTTGACCCATTTGTCTTCCGGCAAATCGACCGGAAAGACGAACGAGCGATAAAGGTCGGGGCCATCCGCCGGAATCTGAAACTGGCCGTTCATTTTCACAACCAGATCGGGAGTGCCAAGCGTCCATCCAGCAGTGAATTTTGGCGGGGCTGGGGTTTTCGCTGCGTCTCCTTGTAGGCAGCCGGCGTCAATCCACACAAGCATTTTTTGCTTTTGTTCTGCAGTCAAACTGCGGTCATTGGAAAACGTGACGTTGTGATTGACGGGCTTCCATGGCGGCATATATCCGCTGTCGATTACGGCGCGAATGGTTTTGCTCCTACGACTGAAATCCTCATGCGTCAACAGCGAAAACGGGCCGACCTGGTCCGGTCGATGACAGATCGAACACTTTTCGTAGACGATCGGCGCAATCTCAGCGGAGAATGTGGGTGCCGTTGGACGATGGAGCGCAGTCGTTTGGGTTTGCGCGAATACGGGTTTTGAACTGGTGACCGTCAACGCCGTGCAAATTGCCGCAAAGATTGAACCGAAGGCAAATCTATTGATGTTCATGGTTTTTCGTTCCGGTTGGTTGTTTGGCGTGCTGAAGGCTTTCCAGCGATATCAGTCTGTTGAATCAAATCGCAAGATTCTTCGGTTGGGTGGACTGTGTCCTGTGGCTGTAAACCAGTCGTTGGACAATTCGGGTTCATCGACGAGTACGAGCGAGATTTTTTCGTGGCCAAGAGCACCCGACGGCTCGTTCCATGTGGCGTCCAACCTAATCGCGACGCCGGTTTGGGAGTCGGACCAAAGCTCAATTTTGTCGGGAGCCTTTTCGGCGCGGTTCCATCGCAGAGTGCCAACAACGTGTTTGCAGACAATGGGTTTTCCACCAGGGACTTCAATCGATTCGTCTGGCAATTCCTGCAGTTGGTATCCCCGTTTCATTCGGGCCAGTATCGTTTCGACGTGGAGATAAGGAGTCGACAGGCTCTCTCGCTGGCTAAACCATCGCCCCAGTCCCGTTTCATCGCCCACTCGAACCGGTCCAATTGCCGGAACCAACCAGGCTTCCTTTCCGTCTGTGCCCAACCAGAAACTTGTCCCAGGCAGAAGCGCCGGATGCCGTAGCGCGAACCGGTCGCTTCCCTGAACATAAAGATCACTTTCGATATCGGCAGTTTTTTGATCGGGACTGCGAAGTGATACCGTGACCCGATACTGCCGGGCGACGAACTCTTTGGCGACAGCAAGGCTGCGCTCCACGGCAGCCATCGCGACTCCGGAGGAACCCGTCGTTTGGACTACGACGATCAGTGTGATCAATACAGAAGCAGCAACAGCCCACGACATCCATTGCTTCCAGCGGCGCGGAGACTGCTGCCTGTTACGACTTGCAGGGACCGTCGCGCGAGTTGGCTGTTCACGATCGATTCGTTCCATGACCGATTCGATTCGCGTTTCGTTCCCTGTTGTGCCGGTTTCAAAGGCAGACTGCAACAGCGAGTCCATCATTGAATCACGCAGTTCTTCCCTTTGTGAATGGTCTTTGTTCATGATGCATGCCAGGGGAAGTTGATTGCAATGCTCATATTCAGGGGGTCAGTCCCATTTTTCGGTGGTTGTCTATTGAATTGTTGATTGTGATTTGACGAAAAATGCGTCAGACCCCTGTGCAATTTGTTCATTATGGTTGCTCTCCGAGCTCAAGCTTTCTTTCCAGACAATCGGCCAGTTGCGATTTGGCGCGAGTCAGCCTCTTTTTGAGTGTTTCCATTGCGATCGAAAGTGACTGAACAATTTCACCCAGCGGCAATTCCTGCTGGTATCGCATCTGCACCGGCTGCCGGTAATTTTCCGGGAGCGAATCAACACAGTCCCGCAATGCAGAAAGTTTTTCCTGAAACGTGTCCCCCGGCTGTTTTTGTACGGCCGCAAAGCGACTGTCGAGCCATTCCAGCGATTCGGCGTCGAGCGACAGGGCCTGTTTGGCATCTGTTCGAAAGTGGGCCAACATGATCTTGCCAGCGATCCCTCGCAGCCACGGACCAAACGGACGGCTGCGATCAAAATCTTCCAGTCGTCGCCACGCTACGATCATCGTTTCCTGAAACAGGTCGTCGGCAACATTCGCGTCCCGTACTCCTGATCGCAGGTAAGCCAGCAACATGCCCGCATTTTCCCGCATCAGAATTTCAAAAATCTGTGTGGCTTCCATGGCCTTACAAAATAAGAGTCACGATTCAAATTCATTGACTAGACGAGGACCATTCAAAACCTGAACCAAACGCGCTAGCGTCGGGTGCAATTTGGAGTTAACCGGTGGCTTACAATACCCGGGCTAGCGCCGTCGGCTCAGTACTCCAAAAAATCGGTTTTGAATTTACTTCTACAGATGATTGTCCCTGAAAACAGGAAAGTGGACAGAAACCTGGCCAGAGATTGGAAAACAAGGAAACTGACCGCAGATATACGCAGATATGGCCAGATTTCCGCAGATTCCTGATTCAGCCTGCTGTTCCGACCATATCAGCCTTTTGATTTTGAGCCGTGACGCGTCAGCGGCCGGGCTAGATGACCCAACCCGGTGCCTTACGACACTCGGCTCACCCCGTGCAGCACCAGTTTCGAAATAAATCAAAAGCCCGTTATGCCCGGAACGCAAGCATATAGCATCGCTGGCTTGGATACTCGGGCTCGTATGGTTCCCGAACGATCGTCTCAATTCTGCCGAAACCGACAGCGGCAAGAGCCGATTCGACAGTAACAACATCGAAACAGGTGAAATCCAGCGGAGTCCCGGTTTCCAGAAAATTCGTGTTGTGATAGACCTCCGTTCCGACATGAAAGGACAACAGAACCACACCGCCATCTTTCAAGACCCTGTGCATCGAGCCGAAAACCCTGGGGAGCTGAGACGGAGAGAAGTGCACGATGGAATAGAAGGCCAACACACCTGCCATCGACGAGTCAGGAAACTGCAGTTCCAGCATGTCCCCCACAACGAACTCAGTTTCCGGGAACAGGTTTTTCGCCTGGGCGATCATTCCGGGCGACAGATCGAGTCCGGTGGCGCGGACTCCCAATGAATTCAGGTGCGCCGTGGTGTGGCCGGGCCCGCATCCCAAATCAAGTACCGGGTTGCCCGGCCCAACGAAACTGGCAAAGCGGTCCAGCAACTCCCGATCCCGCGGCTTGTAATCCAGTTCACGGGTAAATTTCTGGGCGTAAACCTCGCAAGCCAGATCGTAGGCTGCGCGGACATCATCTTGCGATTGTGCCATGCTTTACTTTCCTGGTTTCCGTGTCGGCAAGTCAACTTGATTCAGCTTCCCAACCGAATGAATTGTTGCGAGTCATGATTCAGGACAGCCAAGTTACAATTGCGGTTCACAGCGGACAGAAGTTCTGACCGAATTGGCGATGAAACAACTCTCGTGTGCCTGGTCATGAAGCGACACGACATCTTCCGGACCCGGTCGGCTGTCTCCCGCAAACACAACGGCCGGACACAGCGTGACTTCGGTAATGGCGAGCTTGCCATCTCCGTTCTTTGCCATGACCCCTATCGAATGGTCCTGATAGGAGTCCACAACAAATCCGCGCCGTGCGGCGAGCGAGAGAAACCACAACATGTGGCAGCTGGATATCGAGGCGATGAAAGCTTCTTCGGGATCGACCGCGTTTTCACTGGACATCGGCAGCGGAACGACTTGCGGAGAAGAACTGGCGACAACTTCCGTCCCGCCATCAAATCGCCAAACGTGCTGACGGCTATACCGGTTGTCGAGAAAATTTGCACCGTCTCGCTTCCAAACGACAGTTGCTTCGTACCTGGACATCCGAACCCTCTCCCGACCGCTTGCTGACCTGATGAATACTTAGGCCAGTATACGATTGCGACAGTGGATGAAGGGCCGGAATGGCTGAGAACACTTTTTCAAATGGCAGCTACTGCATTGAGACAGTCAGGAATTGGGGTTGATGTAGTGGATCTTGCCAAAGATCCCGGCACAACAGGATCCTTGGCAAAATCCACTACCCTAAGGATCACGCCAACATCAAATTCGGTGTGTTCGGGAGGTTGAGGCTCCCGCCGAAACATTTTCGCGTCGACGGTCCTGTCTCGGCAGGAGCCTCGACCTCCCGATGTGGCGGCAAATCCGGAACTTGTTTTTGAGGTGATCCCAAGATCTTGCCGTAAGAAATTACTGCTGCTTCGTCCATTTTTGACTTTGGCGTGAGCCGAGTGCCGTGAGGCACCGGGTAGCGTTGACAAACCCGGCCGCTCTCGCGTCACGGCTCAAAAATCAATAGACCGATAACGTGACAACCCCAATATTCAATCTGGAAAAAGAACTACCCCTGCAACAGTTCAGTCACCAGTGCAGTCCATCCGGTTTGGTGGCTGGCGCCGACGCCGCGGCCGGTGTCGCCATGAAAATATTCGTAGAACAATACCAGGTCGCGCCAGTGTTCATCGCCGGAGTATCTCGCATCGGAAGCATGACACGCGCGCCGTCCGTTTTCATCCGGCAAAAAGATCCCGGCCAGCCGTTTCGACAACTCCTGCGCCACCTGACTGAGATTGAGCTGATTGCCCGATCCGCGAGGAAACTCGACAGTCAGTTCGTCGCCGTAGAAATGGTGGTAGCGTTCGAGCGCCTCGACCAGCAGAAAATTGACTGGAAACCAGATCGGCCCACGCCAGTTCGAGTTTCCGCCAAACAACCCCGAGTTCGACTCGCCCGGAACGTAATCGACACGGTGTTGCTCGCCACCAGCCTCCATCACAAACGGGTTGTCGTGGTGATGTCGAGACAATGCGCGAACTCCGTAGGGCGAAAGAAATTCGTTTTCGTCCAGCACATACCGCAGCACACTTTCCAGCCGCGCCCGGGACGGTATCGCGAGCAATCGATGGTCGTGCTGATGTTTCTCTGAATTCACCGCTGCAGAGCCGTTGTGCCGACCATTCTTTTCCAAGTCACCACCATGATTATGCGAATGACTGTCATGATCCGAACATGCACACCAGGAAATCATGCGGGCCAGGTCGGGGCGGTTCTTCAAGAACCAGTCCATCCGTTTCTTGAAACCCGGCAGTTTGTCGATTGCCGATTGTTCCAGAATCTCAACAGCGAACAGGGGAATGACTCCGACAATCGAGCGGATCGGCAAGGCCATGCTTTGGTCGCCCGATCTCAGATGGTCATAGTAAAATCCGTCAGTTTCGTTCCACAAGCCATCCCCGCCGAGCGTGTTCATCGCATCGGCAATGTGAACGAAGTGCTCAAAGAATTTTGACGCGATGTCTTCATAGGTCGGGTCTTCCCGCGCCAGTTCCAATGCCATCGACAGCATCGTCGCGCAATAGAACGCCATCCAGGCCGTGCCGTCAGCTTGTTCCAGTTGCCCACCACCGGGCAAGGGCTTCGATCGATCGAACACGCCGATATTATCCAGCCCCAGGAATCCGCCCGAGAACAGATGATTGCCGCTGACGTCTTTGCGATTTACCCACCAGGTAAAATTTAGCATTAGTTTGGTGAAAACGCGAGCAAGGAATTTTCGGTCGCGATTCCCCCGCTTGCCCGTGATCTTGTAAACCCTCCAGCAAGCCCAGGCATGAACCGGCGGGTTCACATCGGAGAACGCAAACTCATAGGCCGGAATCTGGCCGTTGGGATGCATGTACCATTCTCGCAACAGCAGTTCGAGTTGCCCCTTGGCGAATTCGGGATCCAGCCGTGCCATCGGGATCATGTGAAACGCCAGGTCCCAGGCGGCGTACCAGGGATACTCCCATTTGTCAGGCATGGAGATGATGTCGCGATTGAACAGATGCGGCCAGTCGTGATTGCGGCCATTGCGCCGATTGGCCGGCGGTGCGGGCTGATCGGCGTCTCCCTCGATCCAGTTCTTGACAACCATGTGATAGAACTGCTTGCTCCATAACAGTCCGGCATAAGCCTGTCGGGCCACATTCTTTTGTTCCGTATCGAGCTTTCGATTCGAAAAAACCTTTCCTTCGTAAAACTCATCGGCCTCCATGATGCGAGTTTCAAACAGGGAATCGAACTGCTGTCCAAAGGGCTCGACCACGTTTTCCCGTTCCGCAGTCAACCGCAACCGGACGACGACCGATTTGCCCGCCGGAATCTCCAGTTGAAAATGCGCCGCCGTTTTTGTGCCAACGCTGCCTGGATTCACTGCAGACTGTTCGCCATGAATGACGTGGCGATGAAAAGCGTCTTTGACGTAGGGCATGGTACCCGCATGGTTGAACAACCGCTCCGTATTGGTCTCGTTTTCCGTGAAAAGCAATTCGGGGACCGCCCCGGAATCATCCGAGTCGATCATGAACCGATAGTTTCCAAGCGACGGATGAGTCGCCCGAACCGATGCAAATCGTTTGCCCGAATCGACTGAACCGCCTGAATCGCCCCGTTCCAGCCGCGGTTTGACTTCGCAGCCCTCATGCGTGCAGCCCCATGACCAGGTATTGCGAAACCAGAGTGTCGGCAGCAAATGCACCGTCGCCGTTTCCGGTCCGCGATTGGCCACAGTCAATCGAATCAGGATGTCGTCCGGCGAATTTTGGGCGTATTCGGCGAAGACATCAAAGTACCGATTGTCATCGAACGCAGCGGCATCAACCAATTCAAACTCGGAATCCAGTTTCCCGCGACGCTGGTTCTCTTCGACCAGCCGCGCGTACGGAAACTCGGCCTGCGGATATTTGTAGAGCGCCTTCAAATACGAATGCGTCGGCGTTGCGTCGAGGTAGTAATAACATTCCTTGACGTCTTCGCCGTGGTTTCCCTCCGGACCAGTCAACCCGAACAGCCTCTCTTTCAGAATCGGGTCGCGGCCGTTCCAGAGCGCGACCGAAAAGCAGAGCCGACACTGCCGGTCGCATATTCCGAGCAGACCGTCTTCGCCCCAGCGATAGGCCCGGCTCCGCGATTGGTCGTGCGAAAAATAGTCCCAGCAGTTTCCGTGTTCCGAGTAGTCTTCGCGAACCGTCCCCCATTGCCGTTCAGACAGATAGGGCCCCCAGCGTTGCCAATGAGCCGTCCGGTTCGCCGACTCGGCTAGCCGCATCTCCTCGGCGGTCGTCATGTGTTGTAAATCTGCGTCCATCGGCTTCGATGCAGTCGCGATGCGGGGTTTCGCAGTCTTTGTTTTCATGATTCGACCTTCACCAGTTGCTTTGAAGAATGAATGGAATGAATGGGCAGTTCACAAACGGCCTCGTCCGGCTCGTTTCCTGCATCGATCGAGACTGCACCCGGTCCCTGTGCGCTATGTAGCGGCCGGAGGTAGACGATGTCGCGCGGGAAAAACAAATCCATCGTCCAGTCGAGGGCGACCCGCAGCTTTCGTTCGAAACCCGGCAGCTTCATCAGATAGATCGTTCGCCACAGCCACCAGGCGATGAACCCGGAGAATCGCAGGCCAAAAATCTCCGCCACCGCACTGCGATGTCCCAATCCGGCCAGCAGTCCCAGCGACTTGAACTTGAACTCGGTCGTCGGTTTGCCATCAATCGCCGCAACGATGTTCTTCGCCAGGCGTTTTCCCTGCCGCAACGCAAACTGGGCCGTCGGCGGGCACGTACCACCTGTCACCAAATCCGGAATCGTTGCACTGTCGCCGATGGCCCACACGCCCAGCTGGCCGCGCACCGCCATCGTTGCATCGACATCGATCCGGCCGGTTTTGGAATGGGGCACATCCAGTCGCTGAAGGATCGGGCTCGGTGCAGTCCCAGCAGCCCAGACAAACGTGTTGACTGGAAAATCCTGGCCGTCTGACAATTTCAGACGTCCATTTTCACAACCCAGAACACGCGTCTCGAGCAGCACTTTGACGCCTCGCCGTCGAAGTTTTTCCACTGCGTATTTCGACAGGGACTCGTTGACTTCTGGCAGAATTCGTTTGCCGGAGTGAACCAGAATCATGCTGATGTCTTCTTTCTGCACATTTCGATAGAAGCGTCGGGCACCATGGACAAAGTCGTTCATCTCGGCCAGCGTTTCAACTCCCGCGAATCCGCCACCCGCGACGACAAATGTCAGCAACTCACGCCGCACCGCCGGATTGCTTTGCAAATCTGCGTGTTCCAGTTTATCGATCAAGTGGGCATGCAGCGCCGTGGCATCGGCCAGGCTTTTGATCGTCAGCGAATGCTCTTCGACTCCGGGCAAGTTGAAATAGTTGGAGACCGCGCCGGGAGCCAACACAAGATGATCAAACGGAACCCGGTCGGCACCGCATTTGTTGCAGTGGGCAGCGACGATAATCTGATTGTCCAGGTCGATACTGTGGACGTGAGCCTGGCGGACTTGCGTTCGTTTCAGCAGGGCCCGCAACGGAAACACGATGTGTTTGGCCTGAATCGAGCCGGAAGGGACTTCGGGCAACAGCGGAGTGAACGTGAAAAAGTTCTCTGCATCGATCAACGTGATTTGGATGTGTGGTCGGCGACGAAGCAGTTTCTCGAGGTGGAGCGCGGTCGTCGTTCCGGCAAATCCTCCGCCGATAATCGCTATGTTGATTTTTCTGGCCATCGGATAGTTGCCTTTCGTATTCACCACGCTGGCAGCCTGTTGAAAAATGTAGCGGAATGGCGCGAGCCAGCCGGTGGCATCGCGAGACAGTTGGAAAAACCGGGCAGCTTGCGCTGCTCCGCTACCTGCGCAGTTATCGATCTTGTTTTTTTAACACCCTGTCAGTGTTCATTCCCCGTTTGAGCTTGCGATTTCAATTGCGTGTCCGTCCGGATCGAGCAGGCTCGATGGTAACCCATCGCGGGCCTGCATCAGGATTCGCCAGCGGACGAGATCGTTTTCGTTCGGCTCGCGTTCCAGTTTTCGTCCGTCAGTTGGCGAGATGTATTCGAGCAACTCCACTCCCGGTCCCGTTTCGGCCCTCAACGCGGTGATCCGCAACCGGGCTCCAAACACACCGTTCAAATGTTCCTGTTCCGTGCCGTAGTTCTCGCTATGACCAGCGACCTTCATGCCGAGCAAGTCGCGATAGAACGTCAGACTTGAATCGGTGTCCGCCACGACGATCGCGGTGTGGTCAATGCCCAGGAACAGCCGGTCTGATTCACGCTGCCATTTCGGGTCTCCCTTGCCAGGCGGAAAGCGGATGATCTCCAGGAAATGCCCGTCGGGATCGCGGAAATAGAAGGCCTGAATTCCGGCAGCGTTCTGGTTCCA
>JAYVKA010000051.1:0-5389 GCA_043768885.1 Planctomycetota bacterium | reverse complement strand
TCCCGCTTAAACCCTGTTTCCAAATTCGTTTCGTCGGCGTTCCAGCTGTCCCTGCAGTCGCGTGACTATGCTGCTGTGCATTTGGCTGACCCGGCTCTCGCTCAAGTCGAGTGTTGCTCCGATTTCCTTCATCGTCAGCTCTTCGTAGTAGTAGAGGATGATGATCAGGCGTTCGTTTCGGTTCAGCCCTTTGGTCACCAGTCGCATCAAGTCGTGCTTCTGGATTCGCCGGGTCGGATCCTCGCCCTTTTTGTCTTCGAGGATGTCGATTTCACGAACATCCTTGTAGCTGTCCGTCTCGTACCACTTTTTATTCAGGCTAACGAGGCCGACGGCGTTGGCTTCCTGGGTCAGTTTTTCAAGGTCCTTGATCGACAATTCCATTCGCTCAGCCAACTCCTGATGAGTTGGGGCACGGCCAAATTTGGCTTCCAGCTGGCGGGTTGCCTCGTTCAGCTTGCTTGCTTTGGAGCGAACCAGTCGTGGAACCCAGTCCATGGTTCGCAATTCGTCCAGCATGGCCCCGCGAATTCGCGGCACGCAATACGTTTCGAATTTCACACCCCGGCTCATGTCAAAGGCGTTGATGGCGTCCATCAGGCCGAAGACACCGGCGGAAACCAGATCATCCAGTTCCACGCCATCAGGCAGTCGTTGCCAGATTCGTTCGCCGTTGTATTTGACAAGCGGAAAATACCGCTCCATCAAACGGTTTCTCAAATCCTGGTTCTCTGGATTCTTTTTGTATTCAATCCAGACTTCCTGAATGTCGTCGGCGGCGTTGCTCACTGTTGTCGCCATCCAATCCTCCGTGATTGCTGCGGTTTATTTTTCAACGGTCTGGTCCAAACTGAAATTTCCAGCCGAACCCGGTCCCGGGTTTCAAGTTGATTCAGTCGAAACATCCTGTTCCGATTGGTGAGGGTTTTCATCCAAAAACCGTCGCCACACCAGTCTCTATCACAACTGCAAACTGCGAGTCAATGAACAAATTACCGACTTGCAATTATTTTTTGCGACCGCCAAATACAGGCGCAACTACCCTCTTTCTGAATCGACGTGGTGACATTTCCGACATGAGGGATTCTGACAATTTTGGCAATAAAAATGCTTGCGATGCGCAACAGTGAATTACTTCAGGCAGCCCGCGTCGAACTCCCGGGCCCGTCCTGAAGGTCGCTCAGCCTGATTCTCGCGATCAATTCCACGCGTGTCGATGAATCAACTTCTTCGGTGCCCAGCACAGTCAACAAGGGCCGCATGGCCTGGAACAGCCGCGATACCACGGGTCGAATTCCCTGCTTGACCAGAATCACCGGAGACTGCCCTGACGCCTGCATATGACGGACTCCGGTTTCCACCGATCGTAACAGGCTGCTCGTCATGCCTGGCGATAATGAACCGCCAGGTTGTCCGGAATCCAGTTGGTTGGTCAAGCGGGTCTCGATGTCTTCGCTCAGCCCAAAACAGGGAAGCTTTCCATCACCAGCCCGCAAAGCGCGGCAAATATTTCGTCCAAGAGTTTTTCGGCAGTGTTCAACGGTTTCCGAATGCGACTGCCCCTGGCGTTGCGATTCCAGAATCGACTCCAGAACCCGATGAAGCGGACGTAACGGAACGCCTTCATTCACCAAAGATTGCAATACGGGCCGAACACAGGCTGCCGATTCTTCCAGCTTCAATGCCTCGGCCAACAAGACCGGTTGTTGTTTGCAACTTTCTACCATCAATTGTCGCATCGAGTCCCGGTCCAGCATCTCAGCCGCATTGGAACGAACCGACCATTCGACCGATTGCACAATCACATCGACTGGTCCCAAATGCCTTGCGACTGATTCCGAATCGATTGATGTTCCCGGAACCCACTTGGCTGCCTTGGCCCAGGGCAGTTCCGAAACACTCCAGCTGGCGCCTTTTGCGTCCTCACCAATAGGGCCGATTTCCAACACAGCGTGCTCGGGGATTCGACATTTCAATATCGGATGATCATCGACGAGGATCCGGAATTCATCAGGTAAAAGCTGCAGATTGTCCCGGACCCGGACTTTGGGCATTACCAATCCAAGAGACTGGGCGATTTCAGTTCGTAACCCACTGACCCGTTCCAGCAATTTTCCTCCAACCGTTGCGTTGGCATGTATCAGCAATTGCGATCCGAGCTCAACGGTCAGCGGAATCGTTTCCAGCATCCGTTCCAAAGTCTGGTTTCCCGCATTGTTTCGACTGGACGATGCCGAAGTCTTTTCGGCAGAGGCTTTGTCTTCCTGCCCCCAAACCAGCCATGCCAATACACATAGCGTTGCAGCCAGCAAAAACAGCGGGATCATCGGCATGTTTGATCCGGCAAAAACGAGCATCAAGCCGGCCGTTAACAGCAGTGCAATCGGATGACTTGTTAACTGGCGAAGCGAAGTCTCCGGGAAACTGACGTCCGACGATCCCCGGCTGACCAACAGACCCGCGGCCAGGGAAATCAACAGTGCCGGAAGCTGGCTGGCCAGACCGTCACCAATTGTCAGCGTCGAAAATGTTCCGATTGCCGTGGTCAGCGGCATTCCCTGGGTCAAACCGAAAATAATTCCGCCGATGAGGTTGATGCCCGTAATGCACAAACCTGCGATCGCATCACCCCGAACAAATTTGCTGGCACCGTCCATCGATCCGTAGAAATCGGCGCTGTCCAACAACCGGCCCCGCAGCTCCCGCGCCTGATCGTGTGTGATCACGCCGGAATTCAGGTCTGCATCGATGGCCATTTGCCGGCCTGGCAATCCGTCCAAAGCAAATCGCGCGGCGACTTCTCCAATCCGCGTCGTTCCACTGGTAATCACAACGAACTGCACGATAAACAGAATCAGAAAAATGACCATCCCGACGGCCAGCTGGTTTCCTGCAACGAACTCGCCAAACGCACGGACAACACCGCCCGCCGCCAGCTCGTGATCGATATGGCCACGCGACAGGATTAAGCGTGTGGTGGCGACGTTTAACGCGATACGGGCAAGCGTCGTGACCAGCAAAAGCGACGGGAAAAGGCTGAACTCCAGCGGGCTGCGAACGAAAATTGCCGTCAACAATATCAATGCAGAAATGCAGAGGTTGGCGGCCAGGAAGAAATCCAGAACCTTTGCAGGCAGCGGCAGGTAAATCACCAAAATGCTGGCGAGAATTACGATCGGAAGCGCAAGTCCCTGCCAATTTCGACCTTGATTCCTGTGAGGCTCCAAACCGAAATCCTTTTCGATCCAATTTGCAGTTCGGGCTTCATGCCCAACTGGTTCCGCCAAAACGCACTCAGACCACAAATTCGCGGCTGATACTCCCGAGGATACTATCGGCCTCCAGAAAACCAGTCCAGCCGAATGCCCTGCCATCGCGACGATGCTGGCAGGGGATGCAGGCGTGCGGCGATTAGAACGCGGCGATCCTATTTGTCAGACGAATTCTTTCCGTCCGCCGACTCTTTCTGGTCCTCTTCGCTGGATTTTAGTTTGTCCGCGAAGACCTTTCGGAATTTTTTCATCTTGGGAACGATCACGGACTTGCAGTAAGGCTGCTTGCCATTGTTCTTGAAATATTCCTGGTGATAATCCTCAGCCGGGTAGAACTCGGATGCCGCCGTAATCTCGGTGACTACCGGCGCGTTAAAGGCCATGCTCTCGTTCAAATCGGCCTTAATCTCTTCCGCCAATTCCTTTTGTTCTTCGGTCGAATAGAAAATCGCGGACCGGTATTGGGTGCCATAATCCGGCCCTTGGGCGTTCAACGTGGTCGGGTCGTGTGTTTTCCAAAACACTTCCAGCAACTCCGGGAAAGAGAGCACTTCCGGATCGTAGGTGATTTTGCAAACTTCTGCATGCCAAGTTTGGCCAGTACAGACTTGTTGATAAGTCGGGTTGGGGATTGTTCCACCCATGTAGCCCGACTCAACGGATTCAACGCCTTTGAGCTCCTCAAAAACGGCTTCGACACACCAGAAACAACCGGCACCTAAAGTGACTGTGGCCAATTCCTTTTCCTCCAAATCTTTGTTTTTTGCTTTCTCGCCAGGCGCAACAGCTTCCCTGATTTCCTTGACGGATTGACCCGTCTTTTGGCTATCGCGGATCCGCTCATTCTTGGATTGGTCCTGATAACAACCCAGAACCGTTCCGTTGAGCATCAAGAAAAAACTGGCAAGCAAAACGACCGAAACCGTTTTCATCGATCAACTCCTTGTTGCAAGAAGGCCATAGGCCCAAAAAACTGGCGTGTTGCTCCATGATGACCGCATGGCAGATGCCGTTGCAACAGGAACTCAACAAATTGATTGCAAAATCAACATCCGGCCGGGACCAAATCCCGGACGGGCTCATCTTTTTCAGGAAAATACCCGGGAATTCGGGTTCTATACCAGAGAATATCCGTTTTTGTATTCGTGGCGGATCATCCGCTGAACTGCCTCACTGGCACCGGCGGCAACCATGTTTTTGGCGTCCCAATCGACTTTCTCGCCGGAGTAAACAGCCAAATTGCCGAGCAAAATTGTTTCCGTCAGCGGCCCGGAATAATCAGGGAAATTCGAAACAGGAGTGCCTTCGCCGCGAATTCCGTTGATGAATTCCACGAAATGGCCCGGCGATCGAACATATTCGGCATCTTTGCGAAACTTCAGGATGTTGATGTATTCACCATCGACGATCATTCCCGAATCCTTGATAACCTCAGCGTAATCTTCCGGTGCGAAAAATTTTCCTTTTTCACCAACTACCAGACAACCGCTGGCATACATGTTCTCGGAACCCTCACGCGATTTTTTCTTTGGCAAGTCCGAAATCAAATCGAGATCAGGCAGTTCTCCGCCGTCGTACCAGATCACTTTCACGGCGGCGCGGCCATTCCGTTCCGGAAACTGAAAAGTAATCTTTGAACGTTCGGGGAAACAGATTCCATCGTGCGGGGAATTTTCAGAAACAACGGAAACCGGATCACGCAAGTCGAGGGCCATGTAAGGCATGTTGAACGTATGGCAGGCCATATCACCCAGCGCGCCCGTCCCAAAATTCCAGAAGCCGCGCCATTTGAACGGATGGATTTCCGGGCTGTATGGACGAGACTCAGCGCAACCAATCCACAAATCCCAATGCGTTTCTGACTTGCGGGTATTCCAATTGCCGATTTCCTCGGGCTTGGAGCCTGGCTTTTCCGCAACCTTCAAACCGACGCTCTGAGGCCAAACCGGGCGATTTGTCCAGATGTGAACGTCTGTAACTTTGCCAACAATTCCGCCCTTGATCAGCGCGGCGGACATTCGAAGGTTTGGATCGGCTGTCCCCTGGTTTCCCATTTGCGTGACGACCCCTTTTTCACGAGCAATGTCACCCAGAATGCGGGCTTCCTCGATGGAATG
>JAYVKA010000050.1:0-6419 GCA_043768885.1 Planctomycetota bacterium | reverse complement strand
GGCCTTCCAATACCTGAATCGCCGCGTTTTTGGCTTGGTCTATTTTCTCGCCCCCCATACTTCCCGAACGGTCAATTACCAGCGTCAGGTCACGGATCGACTTGTTCAGGTTTGCGGCGCCGTCTTCATTTTTGTCACCAGCCAGTCCGGCAAGCAACAAAAAGTAACCGCTCTCTTCGCTGTCCCGATCCGGGAACGCAAACATGCTGCCGGTAATGGGACCGTTTTCCTGCAACCAGGAAATCTGAAACTGCCCGGGATTCCGTTGTCCTTCCGTCGTAACACTTGCCGTCATCTTCTTTCGGCCAACCGGACTGGAGGTTACCGGATGTGTGGGCGAGTAAAGCGAAGTGATTTTTTTTGCCGATTCGATTTTCAGATCGATCGTCCACGGAGTGTCATAGGAAACGCTCCCTGACCGTGGCAAAACATAGTCGATTCGGTTACCCGACGGTTTCAACAGATGCTCGTAGGTAATTCGGACCTGTTGATTGCCACCGGCGGGAACCGGAAAAACGCTGGAGCGGACCAGGTTCATTCCGGCAAGTTCCAGCAGGGCAGGGTCCTTCAGTTTGGCAACGATTGACTGGAAGGTAGTTTTGGCTTCGGCGTGAGTCAGCAACTCAGCCGATGCTCCTTTCGAGTTTCCGGAGAATTCAAACTTGCGAACCATTGCTCCGTCCGGTACCGGAATCACCATCTCCGACATTTCGTCCCGGTCCGTAGGGTTGTTCAGGAAAACGTCCAGCTGGGTTGTTGCAACCAGTTCGTTGATTACAACGCTGGCCGCCACTTTTTCGACCTGAACCGCCTGTCGATCCGCAACCGATTGCCGCCATGAATTGGGGACGATTACATTCCCTGACCATGAACGTTGGGCTGCATGTTGGGCGTGAAGGTTTTGAGCAACAAGAAAAGTGAACAGAAACCCGGCAAAAAACGCGAAATATTTCATTTTGGTCGCTCAGTAAGTCCAGGTGGCGGAATCGAATTCAACAACCTGATTCTACAAAGGATTGGAGCCTGGTCCGGTAACAGTTCTGTAACAAGCCACGGGTCACAGCGCATGAAAAACCGCGCCAGAATCCGGCCAAGGATCATGACGCGGACATTTTTTCAAAGGGCTTTCGCAAAACCTAATCGCCGTCTGTAAAGATCGTCGTTACTCTTTGTTCCAGATTTTGGGTGATGATCTGGCCATTTCCGGAATCGACTTCCATGGTCATGTCCTGGTTCATCTGCGTCGCGACAATTCGGCCGCCCTTGTTGTCGAAGTGAATGAAGCCGGAGTTTTTTTGTTCGATAATGTCAACAGACACTCCGCCAGCTTCCGGGCCCAAAGCAAACTTCATTTCGATTTCCATCCCGATCCGGTGGAGTTCTTTGGCGTCAACCATTTCGGTTCCTTCGTATTTGTACGTGGTCGCCAGGACAAGTTTTCCTATTGGCAACTTCATTTCTGATTCGCGTTTCCAGGTGTCACCACTGCTTACGGTTTCAGGGAACGAAGGGGACGCGTCACGAGTAAGTTTTTCAAACATTTCTTTGTCGATTATTCCGTCCGCAGACGCCTGCTGAATCCCTTCCAGGGCTTTCTCCGAAATCTTGACATCGACAACTTCTCCAGTCGTTTTCATTGTCGTTATGGTTTCAACGCCCAGCAAGGGCTTGTACGCAGCGGCCAGCGGCTTGGCCGAGTCAGACAATTCCTCGTCGCTGGCCGAGTCGAAACTGGTTTTGCCGGTCATGGAATTTTCAATTTTGATAATGGCCCGGTCGATTGTCGTTTTGACCGTCGCTATTCCTGCGTCATCGATGGAATCGACCAACCAGGTCATGTAGGTCGACGAGTCGTTCAACATTGTTACTTTCCGGCCCATTATGTTCATCACGACATCCATGTCCTGTTCCATCCTCACCGAGATCTTTCGGCCTTCCTTAAAGGCCCAACGAAGCTGGACGTTTATCTGTTCCTTGATTTTGGGCGCAGTATCTTCCTGTCCGTAAAGCCCCGAAGTCACGAGCTGCAGTATTGAAAAAAGTACCGCAGAAGTGATCGCAGCCCCGGAAATTCTCATTGCATTACCCCTGAATTGTGAACTGAACCTGATCCTCAAAACTATCCGAACCCAATTCCGTCCGCAAGCAATGAAGAATTGGTCGACAGATTTCACAACAAAAACAGGCACGAGCTACCCGCAGGTTGATCGTGCCCGATGAAGTCGATTTGTTATTTCGTGTTGTTTAGGTGAGGTAGTCTTCAAGTGACAAAAGCAAACACCCAGGTGAGTGGGTGAAGCGACTCAGAATCTCAGAAAAATGGAACTGCCACCACCATATCCATATCCACCGCCACCGCATCCGCCGTAGTTACCACCATAGAAAGGCTGGTTGTATCCGCCATATCCACCGTAACCCCCTCCGTAACCCCCTCCGTAACCAAATCCGCCACCATAGACCGGACCGGCATACACCGGACGGCAAGTGTTGTAGCCATAACCGTACGCGGGCTGTGCATACCCATAGCCGCCGTAGGGGTTGCCAAAATTCACGCCGACGGAAACTCGTGGTACGCTGTAGCCGCCACCTCCGTAATGTCCACCACCGTAATGACCGTGGCAGTGACCCTGAGCGGAAACCGTGCCGGTGGCAAACGCCATCAATCCGGCAACTACAAAAAGTGAAGCGAGACGTATCATGTTTGAACTCCTCAAAAACTGCCCAGGGTTTTGGAACTGGCCAACTTCCGCAAAACCAATTGAACCGGAAGCCGATTCCGATTCCATTATACCCCTTGATCAACGTCCTCGATTCCGACATTTCAGGAAAGTAAGGTGCCATTCGGGTTCGGGTCAATTCAGCCAGACAAAACCCTTTCTGGCAACCCAGTCTGAAAATCCGGATTCGTCGAACTGATAACGGCTTAACCCGCAAACTTTGACCCATGATGACAAATTCCGGTTCAACCGTGAAACCCGGTAAACATAAATGAAACCCCGATTACCTCCCGGACAACAACTGGCCGCTCCAGGCAAGTGGCCCATCATTGGCGAAAAGACTCCAGCTCCCTCGAACGGACCTTGGCGATTGAAGGTGAGTGGTGAAGTTGGCCAGGAACTGGACCTGTCCATGCATGATCTGGAGTCTTTGCCGCAGAGGGAATTTGCACTCGATATTCACTGCGTAACACGCTGGTCCATTTACGACATGCTCTTTGCAGGCGTTTCGCTGAAAGTATTGTTGGAAAATGCCGAACCGTCGCCGGAAGCCCGATTCGTTTCGTTCGTGGCCCACTCGGTACAGAAGCACAGTACCTCTTTGACATTGAGTGACGCCCTCGGCCTTGGAACGCTGATCGCCACTCATGCGAACGGCAAACTGATCTCGACGGATCACGGAGGACCGATTCGAAACATTGTACCCGGTCGCTACTTCTACAAAAGCGTTAAATGGCTGAAGGAAATCCGCCTGCTCAAAAACGATGAACTGGGCATGTGGGAGCGTGAATCGGGATACCACAACACCGCCGATCCGTGGCTGGAACAGCGTTACATGGCACCGACGATCGACAAACGAACGGCGCTGCAGTTGATTGAAAGCCGCGACTTTTCCAACCTTGACCTGCGCAGTATCCAGGCCAACGACCGGGACCTGACGGGGCTGTACGCAAAAAACGCCTTGCTGCGTGATTCCAATTTTCAGCGGGCAATTCTTGCCGGAGCAGATTTTTCGGGAGCCAATCTTTCGAACGCCCACTTTGAACTTGCCGATTTGTCGAATGGCATATTTTTTTTCGCGGATGTCGAAGGTGCCAGCTTCAACGGAGCCATCCTATGCGGCGTCAACCTGTCGGACGCCTCGCTGATCGGCAGCAGTTTTTTCGGACAGTTCGAAGGCCAACCCGTAACCGCCACGATTGACGAATCAACGACTTTTCGACGCGACTCACTGGAATCGCTGGCTCCGACACAAAGGGAATTCGTTCTCAGCTGTTCGCCAACGCTTGTTTGACCTGCGACAGATTGCGGAATGACACAAACCGATGTGTCCCAAATCCATATTTCTGCCATAATGCGGCCCGGCAGCCCGTTCTTCAATCCCGGCTTGTCCCCAGACCCAATCTGCATTGTTCAAGAAACGGAGTTTTCAGGATGTCCATCGCCCAGGACAAAGACATTTCCGGAATGAAGCGACTGTCGCCTCGCCGCAACTCTTCCACAGCTGAAACTCTGGAGGAACTGGTCACCGAGCAACTGTTGCATTTCGGCATCGACCCAAATTCCGAGTACGGCAAAAGTCTGGCTCATGTGGTCGAACGGATGTACGAAGCCCAGGATGACATCGATCACCTCTGGGCCGTGACGATGAAGTCGATCAAAAACCTCGACTACTCGGACAAGATCTGCTGGTTCAACGCCAAAAAATTTCTGTCGTTTCAATTGGCAAAGCTTCTCGACACGCTCCAACACCCGTTCCGGCAAACGTACCAGTCACTGGGCTACAGCCAACCGACGATTTCCAGCAAAGGCCCGTACGCGGTTTTCGACAACGTAACGGCATTGTTCTCGGCCACGCCCGTCATCGCCCGAACCGCGACCTATATCTACGCTTGCGCCGAATGGATCGAAGACGCCTTCAAAGGCAAAGAACTGATGCTGGAGATCTACTCCCGCCTGCTCAACCCGACCAGCGTTTGCCTGGCCAACCATATCGTCGATCTCGAAGCCGGCCCGCTTGCCGATCAATACCTCGCCTGGAATTTCAACAGCGGCATGGCCGCGATTGATGCCACGCTTTCCCATGTCCTTGGTCGCGATGACATCCTGATCACCAGCCGCCACATTTACGGCGGCGCTTACCAGTTGATCCACGACTGGTACGCCAAATCGGGCAACCTCGAAATCGCTGTCGAAACCTTTGACGGATACGGGGTCGAGGAATTCAAAAAGTGCCTCGACGAAACCAAAGTGAAGTACGCCGACCGGCTCGCAGCTGGACGAAAAATCTACGTTCACATCGAATCACCTTGCAACCCGCACGGCTACGTCCTGGACGTTCCCGGCATCTGCAAATTGGCCCATACCGATGGAATTCGCGTCATGCTGGACGCAACTGTCGGGACTCCGTTCTTGTTCCGCCCGCTTCAGCGCAAAGATCCAACCGAGCGACCCGATTTCGTTATTCACTCTTACACCAAAGACCTCAGCGGTTGCGGCGGAGTGATCGCTGGTTGCGTGATCGGTCGCAACGAAGACATGTTCATGCCCAAAGGGATGACGGTTGGCAATCATTCCTGGGACCAGACCATGTTCTGGAACGTGTACTACATCAAAGGTGCGTTTCTGAACGCCGATGCAGCCTACGAAGTCGTCCAGGGAATGCGAACCCTGTCCCTGCGCATGCTCCAAAAGTGCATCAACACAAAAATCCTCGCCGAATTTCTCGCCGCCCATCCGTCGATCAACGTCTACTGCAACGCACTCGACTCCAATCCGAACGCCAAACTGCGTGAAGAACAAGCGTTCCTCGGCCTGACCGCTCCACTATTCACAATCGACATGGGCAAAATCCCCCGCGGGGTTTTCCAGACTTTCTTCGATTCCCTGTCACCCACTTTCGGCCACATGATCAGCTTGGGCCAGTCGAACACGATCGTCAGTTGCCCATCGCTGACGACACATTCCGAGCTGAGCGAAACCGCATTGAAAGCTGCCGGCATGAGCCCCACCACAATCCGTTTCGCGGTCGGCGACGAAGACCCGATGGATTTGCTAATGCACCTGGTCCACAGCGCCCGCTGCACGATCGACAACGTAGTCCCCGGTTTCAGTGACGGATTTCCAACGTTCGAAGAAGCCCGCAAACTGGTCCGCGAACACTACGTAGCCTGCCACGCCCGCTTCATAGACCAAGCACCACCGGAGGCCCAGCAGGGTTGGTAATTCATAACAGAATTTCCAACCGTGTTCCTTCCTCCAATCCATGTTTGTTTTTTCCTCTCGTTCTCCGATTGAAACAGCTTCCGAAATCTATTGCGGAAATGTGACCTGTTCACCACCATCCCGAGTGCCCAGCTGAGGTAGTATGGTATCGACTGAATAGGCGAGGAAATGAACACTTCCATCACACATCGCAAACGTCGCTCCTCCCGGGTGATGGCTCCAGAAATGTAACGCCGAGCAGTCTTCCTCCGGGCGACTTGCTTGAAAATGCCAAGGGCCTACCGGACAGTTTTCGAGTCCGTTTGTAAAGCCTGCCACTACTGGTGCCCGCAACTCACGGGTTCCGAGGTTGGTTCCACACGAACCAGATCCGTTTTGGCCAGCACCCGTGTACCACCATCCAAAAAAATGGTCGGCCCTTTGAGCACGTTCACCTATCAACAATGTGTTGGACATACCATCCTGAATGTCTGCAGG
>JAYVKA010000049.1:0-5384 GCA_043768885.1 Planctomycetota bacterium | reverse complement strand
GGGTTGTCCTCGGCCAGAAGCACACGGGAAAGCGTGCCGGTCGATGGCGATACTGCCTGCACGGAAGTTGTATTTGTGGCCAGGCCCATCATTGCCATCAGGGTCATGCCGAGTTCCGCTTCGACAACCGGCTTGTGAATTCGGTCGAGGTCGGCCGGGGCCTGTTTGCGTGTCAGGGGCTGGAATCTCGTCAGCAAAGCGACTCGGGGCGGGTCATCATGGTCTTCGGCAAGGGTTGCCAGTTTTTTCAAAAACAACGTGGTCGAAACGTCCGGCAAACCATCATCCAGGAGCACAACGTTAACGCGCCGGTTTTCCCCAGCCAGTTCCGCGACGCGACTCAATCCCGCGTGCCCGGTGTTGGCAACATGCACATCCATATTCCAGTTCAGCAACATTCGAACGATCACATTTCTCGATTCTACCCGATCGTCAATCACCAAAACGGAAATCCCGTTGAGTGAATCCGTAAAGTTGTTTTCGACCTCGGCGAGGTTGGCAACTGGCATGTCCAGGCGGAAATAGAATTTGCTGCCTGCGCCGGGAGTACTGTTCAGTCCGATGTCCCCGCCCATCAATTTCACCAGTTGACGGGTGATCGCAAGTCCCAGGCCTGTTCCGCCATACTGGCGGGTTGTCGAGCTGTCCACCTGCTCAAATTCGGAGAAGATCGATTCAACCTTGTCTGCAGGGATTCCGATTCCAGTATCTTCCACCTCAAAAACGATCGAAAACGGGTCGCGGGGAATTCCTTCGGTTCGCAAACGGACGATAACATGTCCTTCGGCAGTAAACTTGATCGCGTTGCCGACGAGATTGTTCAGGATTTGACGCAGCCTCGCAGCATCGCCAACAACTTCACGCGGTAATCGGGGCGCGATATCGACGACCAGTTCCAGATTCTTTGCATGAGCCCTAACCGCAAGCGCACGGACTGCATCGACCACGCAACCCCGCAAATCAAATCGGTCCTGATCAATTTCGAATTTGCCCGATTCAATTTTGCTGAAGTCGAGAATGTCGTTGATCAGCGTCATTAACCCGTCAGCCGACTGTCGAATCATGGAAAGGTATTCGCGCTGGCTGCGATCATTGACAACATCCAGCAGCAATTCCGTCAACCCAAGAATTCCGTTCATTGGCGTGCGGATTTCATGGCTGACATTGGCGAGGAAATCGCCACGCGAACGACTGGCACTTTCGGCCAACTCCCGGGCCTGCTGCATTTGCTGTTCGGCTTTTTTTCGGGTGGTCACGTCCCAAAAGACGCCCTGAATCCCGATTCGCCGTCCGTCGCGGTCGCGAAGCGGCGACTTTATGACTTCGACCCACGAAGCAGATCCGTCCGCCAACGGATGTTCTTCAACGCCATGATAAGGCTTCCCCTGCTCAATGATCTTCAGGTCGTCGGCACGATATTTTGCAGCTACGGCTGGTGGAAACAGGTCATCGTCCGTTTTGCCAATGATTTCCTCAAGCGATTTCCCCAAAGCCTGGCAAAATGTCTTGTTGCAAAACACGAATCGCCCGTGCCGGTTTTTGCGAAAAACCTTGATCGGCAGATTTTCAACCAGCGCATCATAAACTGCCTGGGCTTCTGTCAGACCGCTTTGAGCCTGAATCCGTTCCGAATTGTCGTGAGCCATGACAGCGATTTGAGCGGGTTTGCCAGCCTCGTCCCGAAGCAGACGAAACTGCGCATCCAGCTGACGTTCCGACCCATCTGTACGCAAAACCCGAAAGAGATGGTGAAATCCATCCGTATCTTCGATTGCCTGAATCTGCTCCCGGATGAAAAGCTTGTCGTCGGGATGAATCACCCCCAGCCATAGTCCGTCATCCCGCGTCAGGTTTTCTGTCACGTCGCCATAAATCGCGGCAGCAGCGTTGTTGAGATAGACGACGCGGTTTCCGTCCGGAGTCAGGCTCCAAACCAGTTCGCTGATATGGTCAAGCAATTGCAGCCGGAAATTTTCGGACGATGCAACATTGGAAGGAGAAATTTTACTTGTGGGCTCCGCGCTCATGGAACTTTCACGAGTTGATTCACAGACAAGGATTGCAAAATCATCTTTTGCATGGCGACCGGTCGGGGCCGGTCAAACCAGTTTACCCGACAAGTGATAAAGCAGTGTGCCACAGTTCTTGCAGAAAACAGCTTTTTTTGCATACAAATCACTCAATGTCTGGGTCGTCACGACACTGTAGCAGCCGCCGCAGGTTTCACCATCGGTTTCGGCCAAAGCATTTTCGCTCGATGCCCGTACGAGACGTCTGTACTCTTCCATGATTGCTGCGGGCAATCGCTTTTCCAAAACCTGAAGCTCGGAACTGACTCTTGCCAAATCGTCGGAAACACGCGACTCCCGGTTGGCGGCGTCCGCCTGGACACGAGCCGTCTCGGCCCCGCCCTTGGCATGATTCGATTTGGCCGTCGCGACCTTTTCGACCAGATCATCGACGTTTACCAGTGCTTCGAGGATTTCGTCGGAGAGAACGGCGTTGGCGTTCTGATCAGCCTGGATCTGGTCACCGAGAACCTTGAACTCGCGATTGTTCTCGGCCGCGTTTCGCTGGCCCGTCATTTTTTCGATTCGGGCTTCGCGAATTGACAACTGCATTTGTTTCTCATCAGCAATTTTTCGCATTGACATGAGAGCCA
Organism: Planctomycetota bacterium; assembly: GCA_043768885.1. GTDB lineage: Bacteria > Planctomycetota > Planctomycetia > Pirellulales > Pirellulaceae > BJ22. The sequence goes on along the minus strand of JAYVKA010000049.1, from coordinate 2,722 downwards.
GTTTTGCTTCTTCCAGTTCCAGAAGCATCGTCGCTTCCGAAGCCATTGCCGCTTTCACCATGCGTGGCAATCTCGCCTTTTGATCGTTGAGATCGGTGATTTGTCCAAGCTTGTTATGAATGGAATTGAGCAGGGCATAGTCGAGTTGCATGGCGCGAAATCTGCCAGAATCTGAAGCGCTCATTTCGAGGTTTCAATCCGGCTGCATCCTGGGGGGAGCTTGGCAGTCTGAAGGTTACTCGTTATCGCCGAAAAACCGGCAAATTTCAAGTTGCCAGAACAGTTCGGACGATTTGCACGCGGCTGTGACCGGAATTTGAACCAGTACCGAGTATCAAAGATCAGATGTTTATCTACGACAAAAGCCATTGTCCCACCGGATTGACGGCAGGGACAATGGCCTTCGGAGATTGGTATGGTTCAGGATTGCCTAGCGGGCAATTCGGATACCGACAAATACGCCGTGTGTCTGATAAGTCACGTCGTAGGTTGCCAATGGCGTTTCGAAATCCAGATTTGTTGTTCCGAAGAAACGGTACTCTGCGTAACCGGTCATTCGCGAACTCATCTGTTTCTGGGCACCAAGAATTCCCTGGTAGGCGAAGGCTTTGTCGCTGATTGCGTAGGTGTTGACTCCATCGGAGAAATCGGCATCGACGTAGACGCCACCGATCCCGCCACCGACGTAGGGCGTAATTCCGCCAACGCTCAGGCGATTCAAGTCATACAGCAGGACGTTGCCCGCGGAAAAGGCGTTGATATTGCCACTCAACGGAGTATTTCCTGCGCCGCCAATCGATCGCTCGTTGACCGAATTGTTGCGGTAGACAACCTCCATCTCGTGGCGGAGGTTGCAAGTCAAATAGCGGCCTATGCCGGCACCCATTGCATATCCGCTTCGGAAAGAGAAATCTGTTCCGGTTTGCGGAACATTGATGTCGTAGGCTTCATTCCAGCCGCCGAAGACTTTGCGGTAACGACTTCCAGCCATATTCATGCCGCACGAATCGCCACAGCTGGAGGATCCGCAATCAGAGGAGGCACCGTCGCCCCATCCGTTCCCTGGAGTTGCTGCGCATCCGCCATGTGGGCTGCCCGCGCATCCGCAATTTCCATTTGGGCTGCCGGCGCATCCAGCCGCGTCCTGATTCAGGTAGCTGGACCCGACCGTTCCGGTTGGCTCGGCTGGCGGAGTGTAAACGCCGCGAGTTGGAACTGGTGTGGCTACCTGGCGGTAGGCCGGTTGAGTGTCCGACAGCGAATAGTTCGGAGCATTTCGGTTGGAGTTTGCGGGCTGGTCGGGGACGTAATACTGTTGACCGACTGCCGGAATGGCGGTGGCTCCCACGACTACGGTAGCAATTAGGATTCTGGCGAACATGGTTTTGGTCTCGACTTATGCAACAAGATTTTCTGGATTGTTGACGCTGGCAAAGTTAGGGCTTAAGCGAGGCAAGCCCGATCCGGGGACCGGGGTGGCTGTTGTGGGTTCGACAAGCCTGTAGACGGAACGATCGGCATATCAGGGACCGGCGGCAAAAACGGATTGGGCGTTTGGCACAGAATCTTCAATTCAGGCTGTGATAATCCTGACGACCCCTACAGCTTTGCGGAGCCGGGGCAAAATGCTTGCATTGAAGCCAATAAACCTGCATTCACGAGCGATCGCGGAGGTGTCAAGAATTGCCGGTTGCGTTGGGACTAACGCAATGGTTTGTCGGTTTTCCGTGGCGGAACGGAAGGACTGCTAACGAACAGAAACGAGTCGACAAGTTTCCGAAAATGGCTGTCGAGGTCAGCCGCATGGTCAGGTTTCTCTTTTTCCCTGTTCAATTCGAATCCAAACGTCCAGTGAAATTCAATCGTGTTCCGTTCGAGAACAATCGTTCCCTCGATTCCGTGAGAATTGCAGAACGCGATGAACTCGCGAAGTTCATTTTCCAAAGCATCAACGATCGCAATCAGACGTTTGGAAGCAACCCTCGGCGCTCGGACAATCCAGCTGTCAAATTCTTTCAGCTTGCGATGGGTCAGCCAAATTTGCCCGATCCCGTAGAAGACCCAAACCGGCCCGCGAAAACGGGAGATCAGCAAATAGGGCCTTGGTACAAGCGGCCAGCCGCTGACTTTTGTTCGAAAGATCATATGCCGCCCGCCGAAGCGTTTGATGATCCGGTTCTGTTTTGAGGCGGCTGGTTCTGGTTGGCCTGGTTGGGAATTCATGGCTATACGGTAAAATGGCCTCGGGCGAATGGTCTGGTTGGATTTTTTTTCTTCCGCAAGACAATTTCGGCCAACCAACCGCTTGTTCCAACACTGTACCCGACTGCGTTTGTCGCACAATCAGATCATGGACTACTCTTTTCAGGCTGACCTGTGATCAATATTCGAAATCGCCCAATTATTGGTTGGCGGGAGATGGTGCTGTTACCCAAACTCTCGGACCTGCGTTTTCCCTGCAAAGTAGATACGGGTGCGGCATCGAGTTCGCTGGACGCGATCGTTCTGGGGACCGAACAGCGCGAAAACAAAAAGGGAGAAAAGCACACTTGGGTCCGTTTTTCCATCCCCAGCATTGATGGAACTTCGACGGCAACAATCCATTCGGCAAGGTTGTTGGAGATTCGTCCCATTCGCAGTTCCAACGGCGAAACCAGTGATCGTTGCGTGATCGTAACCGCTGCCGAGTTGATGGGTCATCGATGGCCGATCGAGATTACGT
>JAYVKA010000048.1:0-8307 GCA_043768885.1 Planctomycetota bacterium | reverse complement strand
TGAACCTGCAACCGAATGGGCAATGGCTGCAAAAGTGTGAGTCCACGTGGGAGAGAGAGGAGCACGATATGACAGCAATTTCTGAAACTCGAAGCGAACCGCCAGGCCAGCCCCCGGATTTGCCGCAGTTCTCCGAGCTGACGGGGCTGACTTGTCCCGTCTGTTTGCAGAACAGCAAGGTCTTTCGCAGCCGTTTGCAATTGACCCGGTCCTGGATCAAGCGACACGTCTTCGATTATTACCGTTGCGAAATTTGCAGCAGCCGATTCCGGCTGTTGAAAAACGAAATCGCGACAGCAGTTTTCTTTGCGTTGGTCGGCGGATTCCTGCTGGTCGTCTTGCCCCTGATGTGGCTGCTATCGGCAATTGGCTGAGTCGGCCGTGATATCAAGCGGATTGACAACCCGCGCCAGCCATGTCGCAACGGCATCGCCGGAATTGGAAAACGGATTGTACTTTTCACAAGGAGAGAATGATGAGATTGCGTTTTGGGTTTGCGTTGTTGGTTGTGATGGCTGTGTTGCCCTTGAACCGATCGAACGCAGACATGATTTCCTATGGTAACTTCACAGGTGATTCGGTCAGCTTTTTCGGCGTCACCGAAAACACACTGATGCCTGGTTTGCCTCCCTACGGAGCACCAACTGTCAGCGGCAACGAAATGGTTTTTGACATGCTGGGCCTGGTCCGACAGGCAGACGGCGATCCCTGCACGCCGTTCCCGGTCATGTCGTTCATGAATGGCCATCTGTCGATGAATGTCCAGGCCGATCCGGGAAACGTGCTTCAATCGGTCGAAATCAGAATCGGTGGTAGCCATTCTGTTTTTGGTCCTGACAGCTTTGCCAGAGCCAATCTGACGGCCGATGCCCGCGATTCTGTCAGCGGCAATCTGGTTTCGGGAATGGCATTATTCCAGTCGGCGCCAACGATCGGATTCGACGTCAACGACGGACCGTGGTCGGCAACGTTGACGTTGTTGCTGGATTCGGTTTCGGCTGTCGATTTCGATTTGAACTCGCAGCTGATGGCATTTGCAGGAACCGCAGGCTACGGCAACGGCTTCATCAACGCTGATTTTTTGTCGATCAAGTTCAACGCATCGATTGTTGCAGTACCGGAACCCGGCAGCGCGTTCATGCTGGTCGGCGGGTTTGGTTTTCTGTTTACGCGAAATCGAAGACGGCGTTTTGAAAGGGCCAGAAGTACCGTCGCGAGTTACGAGAATTCGCCGACCTGGATTCGCTGGTTTCGGATCGGCTGATTCGGTTTCCTGGGCAATGACAGCATCACCTGGCGCAGATTCCTGCCCGAAATCGGCACTGTGTGTCTAAAATTGTTGAAGTGCGATTCCAGTCCCGCTTCCGCCCCGGTCAAGGGATTTGACCGGGGTTTTTTGGCGTGCTGCATGAACCATCTGAACCTCGCGGCGTATCAGGCGGGGAAACTGTCTGACTCGGCCAGTGACTGCTATCACTTTTTCGCGTTGGCATTTTTGTGAAGATCTCGTCAACCCGCGATGACTGTGGTTGTAATGACGTCTGTAAGTCGTAGACTGCAAAAGTGCCTTTCGCCTCCGGCACCAACAGTTTGCGCATGCTTTCGTCCTTCGAAGCATGTTTGAAGTAATTCTCCGAACCACTTCCAGCCAATTCTTGCCGACCTTGTGCGTAATCGCAATCGACTGCGCTTCGCCAAAAAAAATTGTTGAACGATTGAATCAGGTGAGAGGTTAGGGATGCTGGAGACAAATGATGCGCTGGACGACGGTCAACAGGTGCTGGAATCGTTGCGTCGCCTGTTTCGCGCAAGGCAGCTGGCCGAAGACTGCGGCAAATCGGTCTGGGACTTCGCGATCGAAATTCAGGACTTGCAGAAAACCGGTGTGTCGTCGGAACAGCTGCGCTGGCTGGTCGCGAAACAGATAGTCGATCACGCGACCGAAGACCCGGCCGCAGCCAATCAGGGTCGCCGATTCCGGTCGTTTGGCGGATTGCGATTGACGGACGAAAGTTGCTTTACGCTGACCGAAGAAGGCTTGAAACTGCTCGTTCAATCCGACCAGTCCGAAACGCCCGACGCCTGTCGACAACCGGACGGGTTCATTCCGATCAACGGCCAGCCGCGAGATACGAATACCGGCGGACTCATTCCGGAGTTTGCGATCCGGACAACAGAATTTCCGGTTTGGGACGGAATGCGCCGCGAGTTAAGACTGGGTTCGGTGATCGTCAAGAAATTCCGCTGCAGGGCGGCCAACCAGGAATCCGTTCTCGCGGCCTTTCAGGAAGATGGCTGGCCAGCAAGAATCGACGACCCGCTTTCGCCCGTGGAAAATATCGAGCCCAAGCGGCGACTGGCAGATACGGTTAAATGCCTGAATCGAAAACAGGCCAAACCGCTATTGAAGTTTGCCGGCGATGGAACAGGCGAGGGAGTGACATGGCGGAAACTTGAGTAGACAGCCGGAAAACCGGCACTAAAAATTGTTGCCTGACTTCCAAATGCAAATGTCAAACGCCCAGACAGAAACTCTGATCCGCGAATCAATACGTGTCGATTGCTTCGATTGCCAACATCGTATCGATCGAGCCCTTGATCCAGGTGGACTCGCTGATTTCAACACGCCAAATCCCTCTGGCATCAACCGCTTTGACCCGATCCGTAAACCGACAGCCGGGTCCGATCAGAAGGCACTCCAATTGCTTTTCCAAAAAACGAAGATCCACGGCCGCCCGATGGGGGTCCGTGCTGGAAGTGGACTGTTCATACCGAACATGATGCAGGAATAGGCCGCTGCCTGTATTCGGGCTGGTGACTCTGCCATAGATGGCATGTTGGCCACCCTGCCATGTTTGTGAGCCGTCAAAAATCCAGTGATAGGGCATCCCCGCAATCCAGACACAGGCTGCGGGCAATTGCTGGTTGATCACGCGGTCATCCGTCGAGGCGCCCAGATCCATGTCGCGAAATGCATGATTGTCACCAGACCAAATGCTGAGTGGCGACGCACAATGTACATCGACTTTTTCAACGGTTGTTGATTCAATGTCATTGATGACAATTCCCCAGCAATCAACGCCATAATGCGAGAACCGAAAATCACGAATCGTGGAATTGATGTTTCCGGTGGATCGCAACGCCGTCATGTTGGGAAGCGTTGAATCCTGAATTTGCAAATCAAAACCACCGAAACTTCTGCCGTAACTTTGATTACCCTCAAGTGAAATCAGGGGAACTGAAGTCTGTTTTCCGACGTAGAATAACACCGTAGGACGAATGCCCTCGCCCGCCGATACAAGCGATACATGGCTGGGAACCCGAAGTGGTTTGTCAAATGGAATCACCACTTCAGCGGCGCGAACCGTGATGTTCTTGTTTTGCCGAATTGCGGTCGCACCGGCCAGATCAAGTTGTGATTGAAGATTCATCATGGGCGTTGGGTTTGAGCTGGATTGATGCCGGCTGCGTTCATTCTCTGGGTGGTCGTATCAAATATTGTCCCAGTTTCCGGAACGGTTTGGTGAATCGCAATCCGAATGGCGGTCGCAAACCGTTTTCCAGCCATGCCTGGCGATCACTTCGATTCGCTTTCATCCGGTTTGCAATCGATGAGTTGCTTTTCCCGCCCAAACGCATGCGGACCAAAACTTTGGGAACATAGCCTACCCGAATGCCAGCTTTGAACATCAACCGAACCATGCATTCGTAGTCAGCGGCCGATCCGAGATCTGTCCGGTAACCACCGAACTGTTCGTAAATGCTTCGACGGACATACACGGTTGGGTGAGGCGGCATCCAGCCCCAGCGAAACCGGTTGCGATCATACGGACCGGACTTCCAATACCGGACGACATGCCCGATATCTTCGGAATCGACGTAGACCAGATCTCCATAGATCGCGTCGTGGTTGCCCGATTGAAAGGCATCGACAATCATTTCGAGGATGTTGTCGCTTGCCAACACGTCATCCGCGTGAAGAAAGCCGACGATCTCACTACTTGCCGCACGGATTCCCTTGTTCAACGCGTCATAGATGCCCGAGTCTGGCTCGCGAATCGATTTTGCCAGCCGACCCTCAAATTGCCTGACGACCAAGTCCGTTCCATCCGTGGAATTCCCGTCGATTACGATCTGCTCAACCCGGTCGGCTGCCGTCTGTGAAAGGACCGACTGGATACAGCCTTCGATCGTTTGAACGCGATTGTACACCGCAGTCACGACCGTAATTTTGGGCCCAGCCGCTTTCATGCTCCAGGTCCAGACTCCGCGTCACGCGTCTTGATAACAACCGCCGGATTCCCGGCCACAATCATCCCCACCTCCACATCGCGAAAAACCACAGCGCGAGCGCCGACGATCGCGCGCTGGCCAATCGTAACCCCTGGTCCGACAAATGCACCCGCACAAACCCAGGCTTGCGATCCTATTTCAATGGGCTTGGCCACCAACGGCAAATCAGGTTGCCGATAGTCATGAGTTGCCGCACACAAATGGCTGTACTGCGAAATCATCGCATCGGAATGCACGTGAATTCTCGCGACGCAATACAAATCGACATCCGGTCCAACGATTGCCCGGTCGTCCAGAATGAGATTGGCCGGCAGGAATACGCGGGCCGAATTGTAGATCCGCACGCCCTTCCCGATTTTCGCGCCGAACATTCGCAACAACAAACGACGCCAGCCAAATGCGATTCTGGGTGACGGCCGAAACAGACAACCCCATACAATTCCCCAAACCGCACGCGACAACCGGTTTCCCAGCGAAAGGTTACTTTGAAATCGCGAAAGATCGATGTCGTTCAATTCAGGTTTTGTGTCGGACAAGAATACCGCTCTTTGGGAAAAGGGAAGACTCTGAATCCGGTGTTCAACGTTGCTTGCAAAACCATTCCCATGTCAATTTCAGGCCTTCGGAAAAACTCCACTGCGGATCGTAGCCGAGGAACTTGTTTGCCGCCGAAATATCCGCCAGTGAATCCCGGACGTCACCTTCCCGGGCCTCGCGAAACGCCGCCTTGATGTTCGAACCAGCCAATTCGGCCAGGCATTCAAACAACTGGTTGACTGAAAACCGCTCACCGTAGGCCACATTATAGACCCTGCCGCAGGCCCCGGGAACTTGCGTCAACAAGCCCCGAATGTTGGCTTCGACCGCATTCGCCACGAATGTAAAGTCCCGCGACTGCTCGCCGTCGCCGTTGATGGTTGGAGCAACATTCTTCAACAGTGCGTCCATGAACAGGGGAATGACGGCAGCATAAGGGCCATCCGGTTTTTGTCGGGGACCAAAGACATTGAAATACCGCAGACCAATTGTCTCGATTCCATACGTGCGGGAAAAAACGTCCGCGTAAATCTCGTTCACCAGTTTGGAAACTGCATACGGCGACAATGGTTTTCCGGTCTCCGGTTCTTTTTTGGGAAGGTTCGGACTGTCACCGTAGACCGACGAACTGCTGGCGAAAACGAATCGTTTTACTTTGGCGTCTTTCGCCGCCGTCAGCATGTTCAAGAACCCGGTAACATTGGCTGCATTGGTTATCAATGGAGTCTGGATGGAACGCGGAACGGAACCAAGTGCCGCCTGATGCGAGACGAAATCGATTCCCTTGCAGGCCTCAACACAAATCGCCGGGTCAACAATGTCTCCTTCAATGAAACGGAAGTTCGGGCGGTCCAGCCAGGGCTCGATATTTTCCCGTTTGCCTTCGCACAGGTTGTCCAGGACACGGACCTCGCCGGCATCGTGCCGGAGCAAATACTCACAGATATTCGATCCGATAAACCCGGCCCCGCCAGTAATCAGAAAGGAGCTGTTATTGATCGGATTGTCGATAAGGCTTTTATCGTACATGTTACTTCTGAAAATGGTTTCGATGACTCGCGACAGTTGCTACGCGGTTCGAGACGGGAAAATAAATCCTACCACCAGGCGTTAGCATGCGAACAAAGCCGGCCTCGAGAATGTTTTCATCTCAAATCGTTCCCTGCAGGAGAACCAGGGTTGTATTGCAAACCCGCACACCTCTCCCAATCATGGCCAGATTTTTTCAAAGAATCACACAATTTGGTTTGGAGTCCATTCCCAGTGCCCAGCGGTAAACGGCGGCAAATTCTTCGGCAACGGTTTGCCACGAAAATTGGGTCGCCACCATTTTTCGCGCCAGATTTCCCATCGCGGTCCGCTCCGCAGTCGGCATTTCAAGAAGCTTAACCAAGCCTGCGGTGATTCCTTCGACCGTCCCGGGAACAAAGAGCGATGCGTTCGAGTACCTGTCGTCGATTACACGGCAGGTTTCGGTTGCCAAACAGGGCAGACCATACGACCAGGCTTCGAGCAAAGCCATGGGAAAAGCCTCGCTGGTGGACGGCAAAACGAACCCGCTTGCGTTTCGAAAAAGTCTTGCCTTGTCCGCTCCAAATAGCGGACCCGTAAACACAATGGAACCGGAACGAATTTCCGACTCGCAAAGCTTCTTGAGTCGCTCGTCATAACCTCCTTCACCCCACCCGGCGATGACCAGCTGCCACCGATCACCGATTCGTCCCTGATTCGTCAACAACGACCAGGCACGAATCAGTTTGTCGAGGCCCTTGATCGGATGAAGTCTGCCCAGGTAAACCAGCTGCACTTTGCGGGGCAAAGACGGTCCACGATTTTCCAGTTCCAAGGCGACTGACAAATCAGGCAATTCCGCACCGTTGGAGATTACACAAATTGGCGAAGTGATTCCAAGATCCCGAACGCTTTCGGCTTCAAACTTGCTGAGGGCATGAATACAGGCTGCATTGTTCAGATGTTTTTTTTCCCAAAGAGACCAGACAAATCCTTTTTTGAATCTCGCATACTTTAACGCATTGGGCATCGTCATCCCGTGCGGGCTGACCACGTAAGGTCGCCCGGTCTTTCGTTTCCAGGCCAGATCATTTCGGGAAAGACAAGTCCACAGCCCATGAGTATGAATCAACTGGATGCCATCGCGTTTCATCCGTTTCCAAAGATTGAAATCGATACAGTGTTTGGCCGGGCCCAGGCAACCGAACTCGGTAAGGGTTCCGGGCCAGTCTGCGTCAGATTTGGGGTGACGATAGCGTGGTACATACGTTCGGACGTCTGCAAGTGAGCTGGAAACCAGTTGTTGGGTCAGCCCTTTCAAGACCGGCCCGATCCCACCTGAATCGCTTCCCCTCGAAAAAACTGTCTGTGCGACAATGGGCCTACGATTCATCGGGACAATGTACAGTAAGGATTCGGATCGATTCCGGTTTTCATGAATTGCAGGAGTGAAAGCAGAATGAAATTGACGGGAATGTGACCGGAACAAAGCAAGGATTTGAATTTGCCAAGTGTCTGGCTTTTCCGTTATTTTCCGACAGATGAGTAAAGGTAGACGTAACCGGAGATCATGGTATCCAGACTGAAACGGGCAAGTGCCTGCTCGCGGGCCTTGTTGCCCAAACTGGTTCTCAGTGATGCGTCATCAAAAAGCTGTTCTATCCCTGCGGCAATTCCCTTCGGATCACGACAGGGAACCAAAATCGCAGTGGAACCATGTTCGACCGCATCACAGACGCCGGGGATGTCGCAGGCAACGATCGGCAGACCAGCCAGACAGGCTTCGATCACCGAATTCGGCAAGCCCTCCGACTCCGACGGAAAAACAAATACATCTGCCACGAACAAAAACTCCAGGACATCCTTGTGCGGTCTGGTTCCTGCAAAATGGATTTGACTCGCCAAACCGTTCTGAATCGAAAACTGCTCAAGGTTTTTTCGTTCTGGACCGTCACCAACAATGTGCAAGTCCCACTTGGTTGTTCGCTGGTTGAGTAACTTCACAGCTTCAAGCAAATCGATAACTCTTTTGCTGGCCACCAGTCGTCCCGTAGTAACCAGACCGAAATGTCGAGAGGATGGCTGGGACGATATCCCCGTTTCATGCTCCGGCCTGACACGTTTGTATTGACTGGCATCGTGTCCATTTGGAACGATGACAATCCTGTTGCCGGAAATTCCGTCCCGCACAAGGTCGTTACTGGTTGCATGGGAGTTACTGGTGATCGCTGCAGCGAAACGGTTTACCAGCCAGGCATATACACGGAAAACCGGTTTGGAAATCAGGTATCGCCCGCTGCCGAATGTAAAAATCAGTCGTTTGCGACCAAGGAGCAACAAGTTGGCCAGCAAAATGTGAATGCCAAATGCGAAATGAAAGATATGGACGGTTTTGGCAGGATGCCGAGCCAAAATCCAGGCAAGTCGCAAGACAAGCAGGGGGTCCAGTTTTATGAATCGGGAAAA
>JAYVKA010000047.1:0-18950 GCA_043768885.1 Planctomycetota bacterium | reverse complement strand
CGGACCGTGATGGTCTTTGGCGAATTCTGTCCGGAATAACACAGCGCAAGGCCGTCGATGTATTACGGCGGCATTTGGCGCAGAAGCGGGGTGGCGATGCCGTATTGGGAGAGTCCCGACTTCATGCTTCCGGCTCAACGAATGGCGGTTTTGCACAATTCTCGTCTGATGACCTCGGTCCCGAAATGGCAGCGATCGTAACGGAGCAATGTCAAATCCTGATAGGATCGCTCAACGAGCCCCAGTTGCGACAGATCGCCCTGGCAAAGATGGAAGGATTCACAAACGAGGATATCTCGAAGCAGCTGGATCTTGCGTTACGAACCGTGGAACGACGGCTGCAGCTGATCCGCAAAAGGTGGGAACAGGTCCAGCAAAATGACGGGCGAATCACGCGATAAATTCGGGTTCTCGCAAACACTTCTGCTTTGCTTGCATCGGGCCAACCCGAAACCGAATCATCGCACCGGGGGGCGCCAGTACTTGATGCCATTGGTCAAGCTGGTTGCCAGCCAAACCAGGCCGTAGGCCGCCGGCGCCCAATTGCCAAATAAATGAAACGCAGGCGCGATCAGGAAAAATGCCGCCGCGACGCAGTAGTTGCCGCCCCAAAAACGGGCACCCATGACCGAAAAACAGACCGCGGCACAAACCGATGAGAAGGGGTATGCGTCCAGCAAGTCGAGGTCGCCGCGGAACTGAATCGTAAGGGCAATGAAGAATGTCGCAAGCAAATAACCAATAAACAGACTCCAGAGTACCCGTTCGTTCGGATTGCGGGGGAAAATCTGGGGGTGGAAGGCATACAGCAAAACCAGCAGCAACCCTACCTCCACGACCCGCGGAATCCAGTAGCACTGCGTCGGCCTGACATCCATCACAAACAGCAATGAAGTGACCAGATGCGCGACAAAGATAACAATTCCAAAGGAAATAAAAGCACCGCCCCAACCCTGGAAATGTTTTTCGTCCAGGTAGTAACGCAGTTGCCCTCCAACCCGCTGGATCGGGTTCTTTCGGGAAACCAATACTGCTTCGCCCTTCAAATACCGGTTCAGGTCGTCCTTCAGTTCGTGCGCGTCAAAATATCGCTGCTGAGGATCCTTTTCCAGGCATTTCAAGCAAATCAACTCCAGCTCGCGTGAGATTCGTTTATCAAAAAAGCGGAGTTTGGCAGGGGATACTTCCCGAACCTGCCGTACAATTTCGAAGGGTGTGTCGCCCTGGAAGGGTGGGCGGCCGGTCAGGGCCTGATAAATGATGGCTCCGGTTGAGTAGATATCGCTGGTTGCCCCCACCAGGTCGACGCGCCCTGATGCCTGTTCGGGCGACATAAATGCCGGCGTGCCCATGACTTGTCCGGTTCGTGTGAGCAACGCATCGTCAAACATGTTTTTGGCCATTCCGAAATCCGCTATCCGCGGTTCACCAGCCGAGTCGACAAGAATATTCGACGGCTTAAGATCCCGATGCACTACACCGTGATCGTGGGCAAATGCCAAAGCGACGACGATCTTGAGCACCAACTCGGCCGCCGCCCGGGACGGCATTGGATTGTCGGCGGTCAGCTTCTGCATGCTCGGTCCATCGACATAGGCCATGGAAAAGTAGTGCAGGTTCTGGTGGATTCCAATTTCGTGAACGGCAACGATACCGGGATGATCCAAAGCACCCGCCGCCCTTGCTTCCTTGCGAAAACGCTGCACTTCTTCGTCATTCGCCAAATGGCCGTGCAGAATCATCTTGAGGGCGACAATCCGATTGAGACTCTTCTGGCGTGCCTTGTAAACAACGCCCATACCGCCCCGATTGATCTCTTCGATTATCTCGTAATCTGCGAAATCCGTTCCCGCGTCGCCATGTGGCAGGATGGCCCCAGGGTTGTGACCGGTTTGTTTCAGGGACTGGGTACGGGTTTCAGTTGGGCAAAAAAGATTCTGAATCATTGAGGCGTGATCGGGAAACGCGCGCGCAAAGTCCTCCTGATGGAGTTGCCCGCCATTGCGATCGCGATATTCGAGATCGAGCATCAGCAACTCTTTGACAAGTTGCCTTCGTTCGTCGGCATTGACGATGGCATCGAAAGCCGCCATTCCGGGAAGTTTTCCGGCCTTCAATCGCTTCTCGAAATCCAAACATGCCTCGTCGATGCGCCCCAACGCTTCCAAAGAGAGTTCGGTTGGAGAATCGTTCATCATTTCGATGATTTTTGCCCGCACTTCCTGCGAATCAACCGGAGGCGTCCGGGTCCCTTTGTCCCAAATATTGGAGAAGCCACCATTTGACATCGGATTGTGCCCTCTTTGGCCGGCAATCAGTCGGGAATGCCGACAGCAGTTTGCCCGTTGGTTTCGAATACACCCGTATTAGGCCGCGAAATCACTGAATTTTCCATTTTACCGGAAAACGATGGCGGGGTTCGCTGGTGCTTTGCGGCTTTCCAGATGTCCATCAATCCTGGCGAAGAAGCTTGGCCACGAGCCCATTCCCATAACGACTTTTGCCTCGCAGTCCAGCGTCCAAACAAGATCCGGGAGTTTGAAATGAAACAACACCAACAACTTGACGGTCGATTACCTGTGCTTCAGAAGCAAATGGCACAACCAATCGAAACACGCAATACCTGGAAAAGGACACTGCCGGCAATGCTGACATTGTTGCGATCCAAGTGGATAATAGCCATCGTACTGGTCGCCTGCCTGGCATCCCAGGTGTCAAGAGCAGGAAAGCTGATTGATTCCGTCATGCTGGATCATCCCGTTTCAGGTTCATTGCCGGCGACCGGAATTTCCCATGAACCCGCCGCTTCCATTCACCCGGCCGCTTTCACAACAGCCAAACCTGCCGGCCCCACAGAATTCCAACAATCCGGGATTCCGACCGGGCCCACACCCCCGGTGGCCAATCATTCTTTGCCAGCAGTTCAAGAACCGGTTGATTCGCTCAAGGTAGCCGACTCTTCAACAACCGCAAATCAATTGGCCGCGCCGTTCCAGGAGCCGGATGACGAAAAAAACAATAGGGACGAACCCAATGATGACAAAACCCGCCTGGTAAAAGACGCATTTTTCGGCAACGTTTTTGGCGTGGGGAGCATCACAATCTCCTTTGATGAAGAAACTTCACCCGCGGTGATGCCCGATCAGCCCATTGGTGTTTCGGATCGTGATAACCGCACTTCCTATGGAGTCGCCACACCGCTTTATCGAAACAAAGACGATGGCGATTTCCATTTGGCCGAACTAACTGTGCAGTTCCTGTTTCGTGGCTGCGAACCTCTGGATATCAGTTTGCAAACGACCGGCGGTTCGATCCTGCCAGACGGGCATATCCAGGTTGAGGATAACCAGGAAGAGCATCGCCAGTTGCTGGATACCTGGTGGGCCAGGTATTCGCAACAACAAGCCGGACCCAGCGGCGAACTTGACTGGATTCACCGGTCTGTAACCAGAATGCTGGCGAGGCGACTGGACCTGAGTCTGCCTGTTGACTGGTCCAAAAATTCGCAGCGGCGCTCGATGGCCAAAATCGAACAGGACTTCGAGCGGATTCTGGGCACTCTGCTTGGCATTGATTCCATGCTGATCGCAATGGGACAGGAATCGACATCGCCAATTAATACAGATCTGACCGCCGATCAGTCGTTGCCGACGGCCATCAATATAAGGTCGGTACCAACATCTACCCTTGCCAGAGGAATAACCATCGAACCACTCGCGATGCACGTGCCGCAAGAATGCTTCTACGTGCGATGCGGAACGTTGCATAACTATGAATGGCTGCGGGGCTTTGTCACGCATTGGAACGGGAGTCTGGAAGAGATCGTAAAAGTCGCTTCGACGGATCGGAGCATTCGACAACGACTGGAGAAGCAGCTGGCGCTGGATTTGGAAACATGCAAAAGGCTTGGGCTGGATAATGAGATTTCCGATTTCGCGCTGATTGGGTGCGATCTGAACTTTGACGACGGTGCCGCGATCGGAGCCGTTTTTGAGGAACTGGATGCCGGAAAAGTGAAAGGAATTATCAAAGAGCAGCGCCGAAGGGCGGTGGCGGACAACGTTGATGTCAGGGAACGGACGATCAAGATTCTCGGTCGCCCTGTCTCGTATGTTCACTCCCCGGGAAATGTCATCCGCTCATTCTTCGTCACCATGGGCAATTACCACCTTGTAACCAACAGCGAGTTCATTGTGCGTCGCTTCATCGAATCAGGTGACGGCAACGGATCGTTGGGACGGTTGAACGAGTTTCAGATGGCGCGCCAAAAGGTACCTTCGGCGAAGTCAAGCGTCGTTCAGATCTACCTTTCGGACCCGTTTTTCCGGGAGTTTGTTTCGCCGAAATACCGAATCGAGACAGCCCGGCGAAAGCAGGCGGTCGAGGAATTAAGGCAATTGGCACTGGCCCGCGCAATTGCGAGTGCCGAAGGTATCGGGCAAATCTCAAGACAAGGGTTGATGGATTTGGAGTATTTGCCTTGGCAGTTCAATCAGCGTGCAGACGAGTCGAAAGCCCAATTCGCTGGCTCAACAGTTAACGACACTGTGCGGGGAACCTGGGGTACGTTCAAACCGGTTGCCGACATGGAGCTGGATCGCGCAACGCGGGCCGAAGTCGCGGAATACCAGCGCTTCGCCACTCTGTACCAGCAACAGTGGCAGCAAATGGATCCGGTTGTCGCGAACCTGTCGGTGTCCCCAAATGCCCTGGAAGGCACGGAAACAGTTGAGCTCGACATTTTGGTCGTTCCGTTTGCTCGACAGCGGTATGAAGTGTTCAACCGGTATCTTGCCAGTATGACCAGCCGGGAAATCGATACCCGCGACGACGACCTGATCGCAGTAACCGCTGGCTTGCACAGCCCCATGGGGGGCACAATGCTGACCCGAATGGGAATTCACGACGAAGCAATCGAATATCGAATTGGGAATGGCCAGGTCGTGACATCTGGCACACACAGCGGAAGAACGCTCGCCAGTTCCAATCAATATGTACTGGTTGATTCGTCGGGCATCGATGGGCTTCGGCGACTGGGTGATTTTGTTCAAAGCATGCAGGGTAATTCGCCGGTTCCCGCCCGGACATCCCGGTCTACGTCGTACAATGCGTTTAGCCTGCTGTTCGTACTACCGCGGTTGCTCGGAAGCATTGCCAAGGCCGAGGCGATCGAGACGCAGGAAAACTGGACGATCATGAGTCCCAGAAACGACCTCCGTAAAAAAATTGTCAATCTGGCAACCGTTCAACCAAAAACCGGGAAATCGCAAGTTCGTTTCCGGATGATGGACATTCAGCGATCGCAGGCTTACGAATATATCAACGCGTATACCTACATGGAAATGCACAAAGTGTCGGCGGCCAACGCGGCCTTGCTGAATTACGTGAGCCAGCAATTGCCGTTGTCAGTGGAGCAGGCTCCGGATTTGATTGAGCAAGTCTGCGGCGTCAAGCTGGTTTGCCCGCTGGGAAGAGAGTACCGCATGGCTGACCGGACGGGGTACCGGTATTGGACAGCCCAGGCAGATGATGGCGGTAGCTATTTTGAAATCGCGGCCGTACCTGAAGATTACAGCTTTCCGTTTCTGAGCTGGTTGCGTGGAATGGAACTGGAATTCAATTTGGCGGCGGACACCCTTACTTCAAAGGTGCGATTGACAACCAAACAAACCTTGCCGGGGTCATCCAGTCCACATTCAAACCCGCGAGCGTCCGACGCGGAATTCATCGGAGGTGCCGATGGCAGGTGATGACGCGACAATTGAAAACCGGGAGACCGTTGTCGTCTCTGCCGAGACAGCTAAACCAGGGGTGAAAGCTCTTGAACGGGGGCAGATTCGCAAAGGGCAATGTCTGCAAGTGCTGCAGGTTCAGGATCATTGGATATGGACTTTCATTGTAAAAGAGGGAGTCCAAACGCATGGCTGGATTGACAGTCGACAGGTTTCCCGGAACGGCAGTTGGGCACTGTTTTTCGACGGCACCGATGATCTTGTTGCCGTTCCCAACAGTAACCATTCACGGGTTGAACCTTCTTGTTTGTTGATTTTTGTTGGTTTGAACGAAGGTGTCAATTGGCTGGCCGATCGAAAGGGCATGGCAAGACACCCCAAAAAATTCGGCAGGAGATTGATGACGAGCTTTCGTTCAAAGCCCAAAAATTCTTCGGTGACCTGATTGATGGTTACGAAAAACGAATCGGCGAACTACTTGAGCGAATGGATCGCCTCGAAGCTCAGGTCGAGGAACTTACACGGCAAAACGCCGAACTGATTAAAAGACTTGGCTCCGTCGCGACACCACAAAACTCTTCGCTCCCCCCCCGGCACAGTCCACCTGCACGCCAAACCGGTCGCCAAAAAGCCGAAAACCAAGGCTGGCCAAAAACCCGGGTAGCAGGGTGCTCAACCGGGACATAAACGCAACACCCGCGTTCTGATCCTGACAAATCAATGCGACGACATTCAAACTTTGCGACCGGGTCGTTGCCGCAAATGCCAGCGAAACCTGACTGGCACCGCCCCCGACCCGATTCGACATCAGGTCTTGGAAATCCCGGCTCCCAAACCGGTCGTGACCGAATACCAACGCCATCGGCTGAGGTGCCCCTGCGGCCCCCGGACTTGTGCAGGACTTTCGCCCGGCGTACTGACAGGCCAGTGCGGACATTTTCGTCAGCCCACCCGGCGGCTGGTGCATGACCAGATGCGGCAACAGCGACTGCTATTCGAGTTGTGATCAAGCGCAAGTTAAGCTTGGGGACGCAAAGTGAATCGGGCAGCCGTTTTCTGGAGCGAATGTTGACCGTATCGGAAACCTGCCGCCTGCAAAAGCGTTCCCCTTAACAACATCTGGTCGAGGTAATGCAAGCCAAATTCAACAACCAACCCGCACCATCCCTGCTTCCAGCCGACTACAATCAAAACAAAAATGCCAACTGACAAACCAGCTCAATGGCCCACCCTGTAAACGGTAACGAAGCGCACTTGCAGGAATTCTCGCCGGACGATGATGTTTGCCTGGTCGTCAAGCATTTGGGGGCCGACACATTTTATCGGTTCGGAAATCTCCGTTGCGAGACGAACCGGGCTCGTGACGATTACTCGGTTGCCGAAATCTTTTACTTCAACAGGGGGCTAGTATGCGGAACCAGCTGCCAATCGAACTTTCTTTCGCACCCACTCGGTCAGCGACAGCCATGCCCAGGCACCCATCGAGTGCTTTTGGGAAGCGAAAATGATTTGCCCCGTCTGACCTGGAAAAACGTGATCGCCGACTGAATCAGGAATTTGTAGTTCGATGTTAAACCTTGGAGTCAGAAACTCGAATTCCGTCGGATGATCTTCCTTGGAGTTGCTTTTTGCCACATGCCGAACTGGCAGCGGCCCACCCGCTGGCGCGCACAAGGCTGGATGAACCGGACGGGTATCGGCACGTGGATTGATGTTGGAGACGATACATAGCCTTACGGGAATTCCTGGAAACACCGCTTTGATCGGCTGGTCGGCAACCAGTTCGATCGCCGAGGAGTTGTCCTGATCGATGGAAGCGACGATCTCGCGGCTGTTGTTTTTCGCCACAGTCAAAATCGTATCGCCCCGATGCAGGAATTGGCCGGTCATCGAATCGATGTTTCGGCAAAAAACAACGCCATCGAACGGTGCCCGTACGATCATCGATTCCTGGGTCAGAATATTTTCGGCCAATTGGCTTCGAAGATTCGCCAGGTTATCGACTTCGGCCTGCCAGTTGGCAAGCTTCTTTTGGTCCAGCAACGAACGGACTTTGGACTCGCAGGCTTCGATTTCCAGCCGCAGGTTGCAGATTCCCAGTGCCAGGTTTTCGCTTTCCAGAACAACCAGCTGATCTCCGGCGTGCACTTGTTGACTGTCATGCACAAATGTCGTTTTGAAGAACCCGTCGTGAACCGCACGCAAAATTCGTTCGCCTTTTAGGCGCACAACAGCCGGCGCTGATTTTCGGGCAGGACTTTGCAAAACCAGTCCGGCCAGCAACGCAAACAAGACTGCTGAGCCAACGACGATGGAAAATCGGCGTCGGTTGATGGGGCAAACGGCGGCGTTTTTCCGAATTTCCATCATCGAGTTGAACGCCGGCAATCCATACCAGGTTACGAGGGCGATGATTCCCAGCACGATTCCCGCGCCACGGAACATGACGCTCGCACCAATAATCAGGCTGAATCCAAGCAAGACCCGCCAGAACATGGCCATAACGCCGTATGTCGGCACCGCCCAGGACTCAATAGTATTTCGGTCGGTGACCTGTTGGGGTGTCCAACCGAAAAGGAATTTCCGGAAGGCCCCGCGAGTCCACGCCTGGCCTTTGGTGTACAGATTCACGATTCCAACGACGTCCACCAGGATGAAATATCCATCGAAACGCATCAGCGGGTTGGCGTTAAACAAAATCGTCGTGATGCTCGCCATCAGAACTGTATTGAAACAGATATCGCGCCAGGTTGATTCGGCTGGCAAAATTGACCAGGTAACGATCGCGGCAAAGGCAATTGCCAATTCGAAGTACATCCCGGCCGAGGAGACAACAATTCGTTGCCAGCGCGATTTCAGTTTCCAGCACGAGGAAACATCAACCCAGGCCATGGGTGTAAACAGAAGCACCAGAATTCCGGCTTCGCTGCATCGACCGCCGTACCGATGGCAAGCCAGGGCGTGTCCCGCCTCGTGAACCACTTTCAATACAACCCAGACGAGCAACAACCAAATCCAGCGATACCCGGAGAGAACCCCGGCATAACCGGCAATGAACTCGTCCCAGCGGGTAACGAGAACTGACCCTGCGAACAATGCCAACAGGCACCACGCTGCCGCCGACAATCGGTGGAAGACAAACCGCCCAAACCCGCCGAATCTTTCCAGCCATTTGGTTGGGTTGAGCAACGTGATTTTGATACTGAGAATATTCAGAATCGACATAACCCGCTGGCTGTCCAGCTTTCGTGATTGAGCCTGGAGTCGGGCCGAACCGTCGGTACCTGCGACGATTGCAAGGTTGTTCAGAATCAGCCACTGGGCAATTTCTGCGACACCCCGAAACCGGCTTTCCGCATCCGTTCCGGATTCATCAGCAGCTGACAATGCGATTTCTCCGACCGATCGAACGCCATCGAATTGCCGAATGGTTTGATACTCTTCAGGTCCGATTTCGTAAAACTTTGCGCGCAACCGGTCTTCGATCAGAATGCTTCCATCGTTTCTCGTGGATTCGACGCAGAAATTCAGGTCATTGCGCAACTGAAGTTTTGACGCGCCAACACCTGCTGCAGTGTCAATTTGCATTCCGGCTCCGGATGATTTGTTTTCAAGTGGTGATTGCATGGCAGTTACCAGACCAGGAGGTATCGCATGCGTTCCCATGCACGATGAGTCCAAACCCAACCGAGTGTTCTCCAGCCCGACTGGATTCGGCCCTGGCCTTGCATGCCAGGTCTCAATCTTCCGTCCGGGTTATCAATCTCGACTTCGGCGACAAAGCAGTTCTGCTCGTTGACGATTTCACTTCGCTGATGAATCTTGATGATCGTTCCGGTCCACGACTGAAACGGCCACGCGGCCAGCCACACCGTTGCCTGGGCATCGGGCTTGACGTGCCGCAATTCCGAATCGGGGATGAGCACTTCCGCACGAACGCGGTCGAGCGGTCCGATTTCGAACAGCGTCTGGCCGGTCTTTAACGAAATCCCCTGGGCGGTATCGAGGTCACCGCTGACGATGATGCCGTCGACCGGGGATTGGACTTCCAGTTGCCCAAGGTGTTGTTCGACCAGCCCCAATTCTGCCTCAGCCCGTTTTGCTTCACTGCGGGCAACCTGGGCTCCGGCAATATCGCCAGTCGCGAGGGACGAATCGTGACGTTTTTTTGCAGCGGCCAAATCGGCCTGCAACGCGGAATGTTTCATTCGCAAATCGCGACCGTCCAGAATCGCGACGATATCTCCCGCTTGAACCGAATCACCGTTCTTGGCGAGGGTCCGTTCCAATGTTGCGTCGTAAGGAGCAGCAACAAACCGGCGTGATACAGGCTCCAGTCGCGTTTCGCAGCTGACCCGATACGGAACCGGGCAGAGGAGCAACAGGGTTAATGCGGCGGTTCCGATCATCAGATTCCGGGCCAGCTTCTCCCGCAGCCTGGCCTTCCATCGTGCAAGCAGCCGTTTCGTTGGGCTGGCGTGCAGCCGGACGGCTTGGCTCAACTGACCGGCTGCAATGATCGCCAATTGCTCGATACGCTTGCGGTACGGTTCGCTGTCCGCATGAACATTGGCAAACGCGAACAGGCATGTCGCACTTAAGTCTTCAGTCAATTCAACGGTAACCGATCCGGCGGCACGAGCGGAAACTTCTTTGGCATAGGCCGAGAGGTTTGCAAGTCCATCCAGCTCGTTGTCGCCTTCTTGCCAGAACAGGCATCGACCCGACTCGCCCGTATTTGTTCCAGTTGCAACGGCTGCGCCGATTACCGCGCTGGTTTTGTCAAAGCTCTCGACTCCGGACACAGCCCGGACTGTTGGCCTGGTCGTTGTCGGGCCGGTCATAATGCAAACCTGTGTTGCATTAGTGATTGCGGCCAACTGGTTTACGACCGCGATACAGGCATCGTCCACCGACAGGGCGGACGCAACGGATTTGCAAAGTCCCAACATTCGGTGTGCGGTTTGTGCGTGCTCGCCAGAGATCTCGATCAATCGGTCGGATCGCCATTGTGTGACTGCGGCAGCCGCCAGTGCTGTGCAGCTGGTTACCTGATGCGAAACCGGCTTTGGAAAACAGACAGCCAGCGCCTCGCCGGGTTGACCGGGTCGATTCATCTGCACGACGACCAGACGAATTGTTTGCGACAGTTCCTGAACGACAGCATTTCCGGATTTGATCGCGAGTCCGGAGCATTCTTCGACGGCCGCTCCGACAAGGGGCCAAAGCGGATTGTCTTCCCGGTCAAGCAACGGCAGGAATTTCAGCTGTCCCGCTGGCTGTTGTTGCTCGTTCGACTCGATCGCCAACCAGACACCGGCGGCAGCGAGTTCGCTGGACAGGCTCGACGCGACCCCCTTCAGAATTTGGGGAGCTGACGTGGAATTGTGTTGCAATTCCTGCAAACGTGTCTGGAAACGGATGAACGGATCCGTTTCGGACCGGGACGTTCGATCAGCACGCTGACCACCCGAAGCAATTGCCGAGACCGGAGTTGGTCTGGCCGTTGTCGGAAAGTATTGCCTGGCGTCGAATTGAATAGCCATTCCGTGATTCACCGGTTGAGAACTGAATTGACCCAAGATCTCCGAGCAGGCCGCTGGCCAGATCGAAATTGCTCAAAATGAAAAAATGTCTGGTGAAACCAGGTTGCGGCGAACCTGATTTCACCAGACTGACAAATCCGGCTGTGGGTCAACTCGGCGGGAAACATACGCCAGCGGCATCGCTGTACGGTTTCCCGTTGTCATGCGGTTTCCAGGCCAATCCCCGTTCGGAACAGCGACGAGCCGTTCGGGAGCGTGCCTCGATGGCTCTTTTATGAAGTCAGTACACAAGAGTCACCGGCTTTCATCCGGTAACCTTCGTTTTCAATCACCAGGCGGATTTCAACAGTTCCGCTTTCGGCATCAATCGCGACACCGACATACTCGACAATGGCATCAACCGTCGAACCGTTGGAGCAGCGAACATGAAAAGTCTTGCCGACTTCAAATTGCTCTGCCTGGTTGCTTGGAATATTGAACACGCCATACAGGCGATCGACATTTACGATTGTGACAATGTCCGAACGAACAGGGCTGACGTACTCCCCTTCGCGGCAGTGAATCAGCGATACGAATCCGGAAATTGGAGCCGTGATCGTTCGGCGGTCCAGCTGAAGTTTTGCCCGACGCATGTCAAAGTCCTGGGCGATCAGTTCATCCCGGGCTGCGACCAGTCGTGCGGCGGAAAGTTCCAGTTCCAGTTCGGCCCGCATCAGCTCGGTTTCATTGGCATGATTGGTGTCACGCATTTGTTTGACTTGATCAAAGACGGTTTGACGTTTTTGAAAACTCTTTTCGGCACCCATATAGTTGCCGCGCGACTGGGCCAGGTGAGTTGCCAGTTCATACTGGACCTGTTCCAAATCCGAAGTCAATTTCGCAATCGGCTCGCCGGTTTCTACATGTTGGCCTTGCATCACCAGAATTTCCTGGATGATTCCGGTCTCATCACTGGCCAGATCGACTTGGCGATACGGTTGCAAAAACCCGTCAAACTGGGCCAACGCCAATGTTGGAAATCCGGAAGTCAGTGCGACTCCGGCAATTGCCAGGCAGGCGAAACGGACAATAACGTTTTTCATGTTCAGTACAGACATAACTCTCATCCCAATTTGATTTTGCGTCGAAGAGGTGCAAAACGCCCAGAAACATAGATTGTGGAATCAACCCAGTCACCCGATTGAGGCCTGGTTTGCCGGAAATTTGGCAAAGTTGATGGTCCTTGCCGGATGTTCGGGATGTATCGGAGAATCCGAAACTGAGTGAGTTTGCCGGTTTTTCGGTCTTCAATTCCGTGCAGTTCGGCAGGAAAGCAGCAATCCAGTCAGAATCAAAAGAGACAGAATTCTCCAGGGCCAATCACCCACGACAATGTATCCCGTTCGGCCAGGTGCTCGCGACGCTAACCGGGCCAAAATCAAACCAGTCGAACGACGCGGGCCTTGCTGAAGTATTCGCCCGGCGGCGTCGATGTCCGCCGAGAATCCGGTGTTTGCAGCAACCAGCATCGGCGTTCCGGTTTCAACGGCCCGAAACACATTACAGGCCAAATGGAAATCCAGACAACTGGTTCCGTAAAACCAGCCGTCGTTGGTCAGGCACAACAGGCAATCCGGCGGCGTTCCCACGGCATCGAGCTCGCACCAATGCCGGCGCACGTGATGAGGCACCGTTGTCTCAAAGCAGATTTCCGGCATCAACACGACGTTCTTGAACTGAAAAGCCTCACCATGCAAACCCCGACCGATTCCCGGACCGATTGGTGACATTCGACCAATCCACGGAATCTCTTTTGCAAGTGGAACGTATTCGCCAAAAAGCACGCGATGGTTTTTGTTGTACGATTGGGAAACCGTTCCGCTCTCAACGACCAGCATTGCCGAATTGAACTGCTCTTCCTCCAGAAGCCGAATTCCAGGCACTCCAGTTAGTAGTGCAATTGGCGTTTTCTGTGGAGCGGCATCATCGAATTCTTCGGGGTAGTAACCCGTGACGCGGCCCCACTCTTTTTGCAGAAGGAGTTGCGACTGCTCAATAGCAGTCGCCAGCCGTTGGTTCGCAAATTCGTCCGGGAGATTATCCAGGACCAGCCACTCGCCAAAGATCCCTTCCGGCCAGATCAACAATTCAGCTTCCGGCCATCGCTGACGTGCCTCCAGACTCAGTTTGCGATATTGATCGCGTTGCCCGCGTTGCCACTCTTGCTGATGTTCGGCTTCTCCGCTGCCAAAAAAAACCGTGTCGATCGAACCTTGAACCAAAACGACGGGAATGGAATTTAGTTTGACCGTTTCAGCCGGAATGGGAATTGAGTTCAAACGGGTCGCGCCACACCAGTAGACCGCAGCGACGGCCAGGATCAAAACCGGAATCGCCAGGCGAAGTTCTTTTCGACTGCCCCGAACCAGCACCAGGCCAATCGTTGCGCCCACGAACATCATGCACAACGACAACAGACCTTCACCGCCGAAGCTCGCGATCTGGATAATCGGAGTTTGTCGGTACTGGGAATGGGCCAGCGAAGCCATTCCTAATCCCGTGAACATCCATCTGCGGACCCACTCCAGCGTTGCCCAAACCAACGGCAACGCAACGACCGCGGGCAACCGTAAACGCGAAACCAGACGGCGGGAAATCGAATAGATTGCGACTGGATAGAAGGCCAAATATGCGGCCAACAGCGGCCAGGCAACCCACAATGCAGAATGCGGATAAGGAATGAAATGCATTGTCGCGAGCCAGAATATCCAGCCCGCCAGCCAAACTCGCCGCCAACCTGGTTGACTTTCCTCCGTTCCGCAAATCGCAACCACCCACGGAACCGCGACCAGCCATCCCAGCGGCCAGGCACCGACTGGCGGCAGGGCCAACCAGTACAGTACCAATCCGACCAACACCAGCGCAAAACTGCGCCACCGCAATCTCGACAGTCGTTTCAACGGATCGTGTTCGAGACTCTTTGTTTCCATCAACGGCCCGATTCCTTTCCGCCCGAAATGGTTCGCAATTCAGACCGTCGATGAAACGAAACTATTCGCCTGCGGACTTGTCCAGCCGGCGAATCCGGATGTTTCGAAACCAGACTGGATTTCCATGATCCTGAAAACAAATGTGGCCCGAAGCGTTTTTGCCAAACTTCTCCCAGTCCTTGAACTTGCTCGCTGCCACGTGCTCGTTCCAGTCATCGCTGCCGATGGTTGCGCTGACTACCAATTTGTTGTTCAGCCAATGTTCAATCTCGTTCCCGACCACTTTAATTTTCGCGGAGTTCCAGTCGTCAACAGGTTGCAGTTCTTTTTCCTCCGGTGCGTAGAGCGCGTAAAGCGATCCAGCCGAAGTACTCGCGTTTTTTCCATCGGCATGATTGGCGTCGTCCAAAATCTGGTACTCGGGCCCACTCAAATACGGAGCGGAGTCACCCAGCGACACGCGGTACATCACACCGCTGTTCGCGCCTTCGACAACTTTCCAGTCAAAGACCAATTCGAAATCGCCAAATTCCTCACGGGTGCAAATATCGCCACCACCGGTTCCGTCAAAGTGAATTGCACCTCCCTCGATTTTCCAGCCGGCACCCGTTTCTTCGTTTGCATAACCTCGAAATTTTTCCAGCGACGCGCCGTCGAAAAGCCATTCGAATTCTTCATTCACGATCACACCATTGATTTCCGGTGGTTGCTTGTTCCGGGCCGATTTCCCGCTGGTGACTTCGCCAGGCACTTCCACGCCGGGCAATGCAAATCGGCCGGTCAATTCCTGTTCCCCATCCGACTTTGTGCTGGACTTGTCGGCCGTTGGTACAGCCGCTTTCTTTTCGCATCCGGCCAAAATTAGCATGGCCATCATACCAGGCAATGCAAGCCCAAAGACGCCGCCGCGCAACGACTTCCCAAACAGATACGAATTGGTTCGATTTTCGAAACTCGATTTCATTTTGATTCCCGGACGAAACTGAATAAACAAATTTTCGGGTCCGTCCAACTTTGAATGGGTGACCCGCCACCCATTTTGGCACTTTGTCCGCCAGCCGACAACGTGCCGGGAGTTGTCGCCCGCGCACTCCCTTGTCGGTTTGCCGCGGACAGCTGAAAATTTCCGTCTCAATTCGTTTTTTTGAACTGAAGCCAGGAACTGAAATGGCCAAGCTTTATTTTTACTATTCGGCCATGAACGCGGGCAAAAGCACCACGTTGTTGCAGTCGGCGCACAACTACGAAGAACGCGGTATGCGGGTCCTGTTGATGACTCCGCGACTGGATCAGCGGACGGGCGACGGCGTGATTGGGTCCCGAATCGGCCTGAAGCGGAACGCATTTGCTTTCGAACCAGACTCCGACCTGCTGCTGAAAACCGACGACGAACATTCGCAGTCGCCGGTGAGTTGCGTGCTGGTCGATGAAGCCCAGTTCCTGACGGCCCGCCAGGTTTTGCAGTTGACCCTCGTTTGTGATCGATTGAACATCCCGGTGCTGTGCTACGGAATTCGCACCGATTTTCAGGGCGAGCCGTTTGAGGGAAGCAAATACCTGCTGTCGTGGGCCGACGAGTTGATCGAAATCAAGACGATATGCCATTCAGGAAAGAAAGCGACCATGAACGCGCGACTGGACCAGCACGGTAATCGCGTCTGGGCCGGTGCCCAGGTTGAGATCGGACACAATTATGTCTCGCTCAGCCGCCGCGAGTTCGAACTACAGCGCGTATCACCGGTTGGCTATCAGGTGCCAGAACTGAAATCGGCAAAATAAAAGAGCCCGTGATCCTGCGAGCACGGGCTCTTGAGGGTTTTCGATTTTTGATCGGACTACCAGCCGACGGTGCGCCAGCTGGAGTTGACCGGTTCTTGATTTGAAAGAGTACTTTGAACCGATTCGGCGCGTGACATCCGGTTCGATTCCGGAACGTTGGCACTTACAGTCCAGTCACTGCCGGTTGCGACGGCAGGCTGGCTGTAACTGGCCAAACGGACAGGTGAATATCCCCAGTCGCGTCGCAAGTTTGTGTTCGATGCCTGGTCGAGCGTGACTCCGCCGGGCAGAACCGCGTTGCGGGGCTGGCCCATCATGGTGTTGTTTTCCGGACGCGTTCCACGCAGCATGTCCAGAATTGGGCGCTGCATTGTTTGCGGATTGATTCCGTCAATCGAAGGAACACGGTCGGCGGGTGTTGGTGTGCCGCTGTAGGGATCCGTTCCGTACGATCCTGATGTCGAGATCGTACCGTTGGGCGAGATGATCGAAGTCGTGGTTCCGTTTGATGGAATTACGTTTCCCGGAGCCGGATACGGATAGGTCGATGACGCTGGCGGGTTGCCGTAGATCGGTGCAGACGTTCCTGCCGGTGGAGGCTGGATCGTGCCTGGATCAAAAGTGGTTCCAGGATTCACAGTGGTGCCTGGAACTCCGCATGTCGCACAACCGCTTGTCCCTGGAACTCCGCAAGTTGCACATTCGCCCGAATTGGAAATTGTCGTGACCGGAACCGTGTAGTTTTCAGTTCGATAAACGGCCCGATAAGTCGTGTACGGGACCTGTTTTTGTTGCCACGTATAAGTCGTGCAGGGTTTCATGCAAGTCACGCTGCATCCGGTGCATGGATCCGAGTTGGTGACCGGCTTGTACTGGGTCACCGGGACTTGTTCCCACGAGCAGCGATAGGCTGTTTGAGGCACATAGTTCACAACGGTCCGCGCGCAAGTTTGATTGCAAGTCGTCGCGCACTGGCCGGGTTGCAGGTTGTACGGATTGGCCGAAGCCAATGCGTTACCCATGACACCCGTCTGACAGGTGTTGCACGGTGCCTGTCGATTCAGACAGGATTTTTGCCGCAGTCCCCGCAACCAGTCCAGCAACGGACCGCCTTCGGCTTGGGCAGGTACCAACAATGTTCCGGCGCTGATCACAGCGGCGAGAAACAGGGATTGGCAGGATTTCATCGTTTGACTCCAAAACGTATCAGTAAAACCCGGATGCGGGTTTTCTCCCGACTTTGAGGACGGGAAATCGCATTCAGGAAATCAGGCAAGTCTGTGGCGGCGCACAAAATCGCCGGACAGTGCGTCTGGTTACACGCCGCGAAATGTTAAGACACTGGCAGGGATGAAGTAGAGGAAATTCCCGATGTTCGCCTAAAATTGTCGATTCACACCGGAATTACCGGCAAAATCGGCAGCCTTGGATTTCGGCCAACTCGGATTGTGGCGTCGATTTTGCAGGACCGGAAAAGTCCGCCGATGGTACGAAACGGAATCACAACTGGTTCAATCGGTTTTCAGAAAAACGCAGACTCATTTCCGCAGCGGCATCGGGCCTTGTACCACTGTCCGGTCCCGATTCGAATGGCCCGTATGTTTATCGTGTTTGACGGAGTCGATGGTGCTGGCAAATCGACCCAGTTGAAATTGGCCGGCGAATATCTTCAGGCGACGGGCCGAACGGTCGTGCATTGTTCCGACCCTGGCAGCACCGCGCTCGGCCAGAAAATGCGAAAGCTCGTCCTGGACCATCACGACATACCGGTCTCGCCCCGCAGCGAAGCGTTTTTGTTTCTCGCCGCGCGAGCCCAATTGGTGGACGAGATTATTCAGCCTTCGCTGGATGCAGGGAAAGTCGTCCTTTGTGACCGATTCACTTTTTCAACCGTCGTTTATCAGGGGCATGCCGGATTGCTCAAACCCGGCGACATTTGGGCAGCGAATCAGTTGGCGACCGGAGGCCTGCATCCTGTTCTGACGGTTTTGTTTGACTTGTCCGTCGAACAGGCCGCTGTTCGGATGGGAAATCGTCAGCCCGACCGGATGGAATCACGCGGAGCGGAATACCTCGAGGAAGTCCGCAACGGATTTCTGTACGAAGCCAAACGATGGCCGCACGGAGTTGAAGTCGTTGACGCGACCGGCACAACGGAAGAAGTCTTTGCCCGCATTCGGGTTTTCCTGGACCAATTACTGGAAGCGGAAACAGAATGAGCTGGAATCAAATTGTGGGACATGATTTCGTTCGCCAGCGGTTCGAACGAATCTGGAAATCGAAACGGGTTGCCAGTACATGGTTGTTCGTCGGTCCGGACGGCGTTGGCAAACGAACTTTTGCCATGCAGCTGGCCCGAACGATTTTGTGCGAGCAGAATCGGGGCGAGCCCTTTGACTCGTGTGACAACTGCCCCGGATGCCGGCAGGTTATCAACGGCGGACATCCGGATCTGATTCGGGTTAGCAAGCCGTCGGACAAGAGCAGCATCCCTCTGGAATTGCTGATTGGTGGGCGTGAACGACGTCAGGAAGAAGGGCTTTGCCGTGCGATCTCGCTGAAGTCAGTTCGCGGAATGGGCAAGGTGGCAATGATCGACGATGCCGATTATCTGAATAACGAAGGGGCGAATGCGTTACTGAAAACACTCGAAGAACCGCCCCCTGGAACCGTTTTGATTCTGATCGGAACCAGCCTGAACCGGCAGCTCCCCACGATCATTTCCCGTTGCCAGATTGCCCGTTTCGATCCAATGCAACAGGCAGAAGTTGTCCGGATTCTGCATCACCTTCAGGAGTTCGAGGCGATTCGTCCGCTGGAAGAATTGGCCGGGTTGTCCGGGGGCAATGTTCAACTGGCGATGTTGATGAACGATCCCGATGTTTACGAGTTTCGAAAAAGTTGGCTTTCGGATCTTGCAATGA
>JAYVKA010000046.1:0-13891 GCA_043768885.1 Planctomycetota bacterium | reverse complement strand
GCCAGCCGAAATTACCGGCACCATCGAAATCACTCGTGCCGATGCGGCCCTACCCAAGGAAACCCAAGCCCTTTCCGGGCACACGAATCTGCAGCTGTTCCCGGACGATTCCGTCACGATAAAAACGCAATCCGAAAATCCGTTTCTGGGTTCCATCGACCAAGAATACTCAACCGCGCAGCTGGAGGAAATGGAATGGCGAATTGAATTGCCAAAGATCCCTTCTGAAGGTGTTTTGGGCCGCATTGATCAAATGCTTGACGAAAACAAGACCGTCGAAGCGACCGTGCTTTACGCCCAAGCTGCAAAATTCGAGACGTCTCTCCGCTCTCCGCCCTCATCGACAGAATTGAACTCGGACGAAATCACCCAGTTTGCAATCGATCCCGCTTCAGGTGCCATCGCCGTTGCGATTCGCCCACCAAAAGGCGACGACGCTGCATCCATCGTTCGATTCGAAAATGGCAAGCTGACATTGGTGGCTGCACCGAAAGCGGGCGGCAATGGAACGCTGATTGAAGCTTTCGCTTTCAGCGAATCCGGCAACGAACTGTTTGTCATTCGGCAACAGGGCATTTTGCGATGGAAGACCGAAAACAATTCGGTTCAGACGTTGACCGAATCCGAGAGCGGCGATTCGACCGGCCGCTGGATGTTCGGTCGCTCATCAGCCAACGGAAGCTGGTTTGCTGCGGCAGACACACAGGGATTGCTGCGAGTATGGAATTTGTCGGAATCGGCTTCGACGGCATCCCCGTTTTCACATACTTTCGACGACCGAATCATCAACCTGATGTTTGACAGCAAAAGTCAGCGATTAACCATCGTGACCGAGTCCGTTCCGGTTTTCCAGATTGATTTGTCGTCCGGACTGATGGCTTCGCTGGCAGTCACGGAGGCAAAAGCGCAACCCAGACTTGAGAACCCGGTCTTTGTCCAGGCAATTCCTGTTTCGACCGACTCGATGGTAATTGCCACGGAAAACGGGCTGACCATCGGTCCCGATTTTCTCACCGCTAGTCCGGGTACTTTCACTGAATTGCTTCCAGTCAGTAACGGAACTGTTTCCCGTGCTATTGGGTCAAAGAACAACAGTCGATTCATCATCGAAAGCGATGGAGACCCGTCGGCCTTGATTTATGATCTGTCGAATCCGAAAGTACTGGCCATGATTGGCACGGAAAGGGCTCAGTCGATTCGAGATTCGACAATCAGCCCTGACGGCCAGTGGGCCGTGATCGCGGCCTATGACGGTTCACTTGGGCTGATGGATTTGCGCACCGAGAAACCCCGCTGGATTCCGTTTCAGAAACTGGTCGGCACCAATTTCCGATTCGTTGGTTTTTCAGGCGAAGGAAAACACCTAATCGCCGTCTCGACAACGGCCTCCTCACCCGCCACCAGCAAGATTCACGTCTGGAATTTCCGCCGCTGCTGGCTCGCCTGGGATTCCAATCCGGGACTAAACTGATTCGCGATGGTCCGGATGTAAAAGATAAGGTAGAAAGATGGAGGCAGGAAAATTAAGAGCTCTTATTTCCCTACCTCCATCTTCCTACCTTAATTCTGCATCTCGATTCAATTCGCGTTCGAGCCAAAAGGCCTTGGGTCGATCGGGAGATAGGGCGTGCGGGAGCGGGCGGTTTTCTCGTCGTAGAGAGTGTAGCGTTTGATTGCGGAGGCTTCGCTGCTGGTTGGCCAGAAGGCCAGTATTTTCAGCAGGTGTTGGCGGGCCTGTTCGGGATTGACGATCGCCTGGTCAGTCGCGCTCGTTCCCCACGCACCAAGATGAATGCCCGACAGCATCCAGTGGGCCCGCAACGCAGGACGAACCGGCGACGATTCGCTGAACGTGACGATTTCTTCGTACAGTTTGGTTGCGGCGGGATAATCACCGGACACCATCAACGCATAATCCGCTTCGACTTCCAGTCGCGTCAGCCGGTCAATCAACTGCGTCCGCAACCGCCAGGCCGACTTCAACGCGTCCCGTGATTTTTGAAACAGCTGATCAGCCTTCTCTGATTCACCACGCATCGAAGACAACTTCGCCTGGTTGTAACTGCAACTGGCTTGCAAGACCCAGGCGAAAGCGTGTTCGGGTTGGGCCTGCAAAAAACTGGTCAGGTCTTTTTCTGCCGCTTCCAAAAGCGTTGCTCCTTTTTCGTCGCCCAGTGGGAACGCCAACGATTGTTCTAGCGCTTCGAAGGCACCCAGGAATTGGCCTCGCAGGTTTTCGTCCAGCGTCGAAAGGATTCCCGTTGCGTCAGTCGCAGTTTTCACACTGTCGCCCAACTGATCCAAACTGGAGTGCAGCGGACGGAGCGATTCGGGAACCTGATTCAGCCGCGAAAGATCGGCCAGTATGCCAGCCGCGAGAGATTCCGATGGACTGGTCGTTGCCAGCTGGATCAGGGAGCCGGTCAGTTCGCGGCCAAAAATGTTCGTCGTTGCATACGCCAGTCCATCGGCAACGCGGATTTCTCCCGTCACGACGTAGTCGGCGCGCAGTCGCAGGCAGAGGGCCTGGGGCCAGTCGACTGCGGGGATTCCTTCGCCCTGCAATCGCAACAGTTCGTCTTCCATCTGCCGCGTCGCCACCGTTTGAACATTCGGCAACGAGCGAATCGCCTGGCGAATTTCCGTTGCGAGTTGGACGGCCGGTTTGTCGTGGAAAAAGGTCATCGACTCCAGCGGCATATAAGGCATCACGGCAACGCGGATTTTTGTTTTTTCAGCGACGGCCGCACCGGAAGGATTTCGCACCGCCTCGATTTCTTGCCCAGTGATATAGCCGATCCGTGCGTACGCCGATTCGGGTTGTTTGGCCGAATCGATCATCTTCTGTCGCACGAGCGGATAGGAAAGATCGATCATCTGGCCGCCGGTCCCTTCGGACAATTGGCTCATGAATTGCCGGGTCTTGGCCAGCGACTGCTCGTAGGCGACTAGTTCATCAGCGCGGCTGGGGCAAAGCAGGCAGTGAATCTTCAGTTTCTTTTTGTTGGCCAAATCGACGAGGAAACCGGTGTCGTACCAGCGTTTGGCGTTGGTCTTTTCATCGACGAACGAGTCGTCATAGGGCGGTGCGTCACCGACGACCAGCAACCACCGTTCGGTTTGTTCGTCGGCGGACCACTGGAGCTGATCGATCGCAGTGAAAACGCCCAGGTCCACCGACTCGGGAAAGTAAGGCCGTCCGGATTCGATTTTCAATTCGTCGATCAGCCGCTGGGTTTGCGAGTTGTCGGCGATGAAGGACGGGTTAACCACGCGGGCCGGTGTTTCCGACTGGCCGACATCTGAATACGTCACGATCGTG
Source organism: Planctomycetota bacterium (assembly GCA_043768885.1). Taxonomy (GTDB): domain Bacteria; phylum Planctomycetota; class Planctomycetia; order Pirellulales; family Pirellulaceae; genus BJ22. The sequence continues at coordinate 10,569 of JAYVKA010000046.1, read as the reverse complement.
GTGGACATTGCCCCGTCGTGAATTCGGTGCAAATCGGAAAACATCAGCGGCAGGGTTGCGCGGATCGAGGGCAATTCTTCGGCCATGCTCTCGGTCGAGTCAACGACGACTGCCAGCTGAAGAGCCCGCGAATTGACCGGAAGCGAATCGAGAAAATTGGCCTGATACAAACCCATCGCTTTCGCTTCGGGCGCCCGCTCGACATTGAACATCGAACGAAGGGCCGCAGCCGTGGCACTCGCCTGCTGGGCGTGAAGTCCCGGCACCATCATTACCAAACATAAAATCACAAATAGCAGACAGGTTCGCATTTGGATTCGCCCTATGATTAGCAGATCGAAACAAGAGTCTTGTTTTTTGACAGTCACCCGCAGGCGAACGAGTCAAGATTCGGCCGCGTACGCCTGTGGCTGACGATGAAATAAATACAGTGGTGCCGTCAAGGTGAACTTCCCGTACAATGGCCAAGCAGTCAATTCATCGTTGTCCTTAAAAGATAACCGATTTCCATGAACCAGTGGCAAACCAGTTGGATTCGTCTTTCCGCATTCGTCGCCGGGGTGTGCCTGTTCCTTGCGACTTCAGCCAGTTCCGCAAACCTGCACGCTGTTCAGGACTTGCCGGGCGAAAACGAATTGCCATTGCGAACTATCTCAGGCGAGTCGTTGCCTGATGAAGCAAAGTTGCCGGGAACCAGTGCCGTTTCCGCCGCATTGTTGTCATTGCCAGCGGAATCTGTTTTGCCTCCCAATGCAAAACCGGCAGTCGCAGAACCTGACCCGCTTCAACTTCATCAATCCGATCCATCCGACGACGAACTGCTTGCAGACAACGACCGCCCGATTCTGAAATTGCAACTCAGCGGTCCGACTGCTCCAGTGCGAACCGTCCGGTTTTCTGATGATTCCAGCCGCATTCTGGCAGGTGGCGATGACAAGGTTTTGCATGTCTGGTCGAGAATCGGCGATGCGGGAGGCAACCAAGCCGCTGATGGAAAAGCCGATTGGGTCTATCAACAGGCAGTCAACTGGCAGATCTACCGGGGATCGCGCGGATCGATTTATTCAATCGTCGCGTTCAAGGACTGGATCATGTTCGCCGGTCTGGGTGCGACGCCTGAATCTGGAGAAGTGGCTTTGGTTAACGGTCGCAATTTTCGGCTGAACCGGTGCCTGTTCGATTTTGAAAAAGGATCCAAATTGGGAATCGGCGGACTGGTCGCGACAGGTCCGGAGCGAATGGCGGCGATCGATTTTTCCGGACGCATTACCTCCTGGAACCGAAATTCTGGCACTGGCCAATGGGAAGCCACGTTGATTCGGCAATCGGATTCTGAATTGCTTGACGCGGCAACCAGCAATTTGCTTGGCCGATTCCGGCGATTCGGAACGGCGATCGCAGCCTCGTCCAATGAGTACCTTTTTTTTGCCAGGCCCCGTCCGCGGGCGGCAAATGCCACGACGCCTCAATGGGATTTGGTCCGACATTCGCTCGTGACTGGCCAGGAAATGGTCCTCGACGCGCCCGCCGGACATCTGGGCGGGATTCCTGCGATCGGAACGTCCGCCGATGGAAACCGGATTGTGTCAGCCGACTTTAGCGATTCGGGACGGATATTTGTCTGGGATTTGAGCGGCAAACCGATGGCCACGATCTCGCAAATGAATGCGCCCGTACGAACCATTTCGGTTTCACCTTCGGGCAAGCATGTTTTGATTGGCACTGCGAACAGTCAATCGGGAGAAAGCCAGGCTGTGCTGTGGCGATGGGAACCAACAGGCGCACAGGTTTTGGCAACGTGGCAACATTCCGGACCGATCCTGGGAAGCTGCATCAGCCCCGATGAAAAATGGCTCGCCTACACGTTGGACAATTCGGTGGTTGTGAAATCGCTGACTGAACCGGAGACGGCATTTTCCAGGCTGGAATCCTCGCGGGTTGGGCTTGAGCGAGTTGCGTTTGCAGAATCGGAATCAGATGGATATCGGATACTGCTGAAACAACGAGCCGATGGGCCCGACGGGAAACAGACCGCTTCACCGCTCGTGTTTGATCCTGGCAGTGCGACACTGGAAGACGAAAACACTTCGAAACAAACCGCGTGGCGAATTGCCGATCCGAATCCGGAACAATGGAGACTGGTTGCGAGTGTTCGTCAGGCTGAGGGCAGCGTCTCCTGGAATGTCGAAGTCAATGGTCGTTCGTTGGGCACCTTGCCCCTGGACAGCAATGCCGATGGAATGATCACATGTTCCTGTTGGATGTCAGACCCGACCCGGCCCGGCCAACCACTCGGACTCGCAGTCGGCACGAACAAGCGCAGTCATTTGTATGTTTACCAATTCCCGGATGCTGGAAGTGTCAAACTTGTTCGGCAATACCGCGGCCACGAATCGGCTGTCCGTTCGGTCAGCGTTTCGGCAGACCGCCGTTATCTGGTTTCTTCGTCGGACGATTCGACGGTTCGGTTTTGGAAACTGGATGATGCGATTGGCGACGAATTGAGGGAACTGACGATCGAAGCCTGGGGTGCCCGTTTCCAGATCGAAGCAAACCGGTTGATGGTGAAAGAGATCTTTGCAGACAGTCCCCTTTATTCCCGGGATGTGCGGGCCGGAGATTCGCTCGATGCAATACTCTGGCGTCCGGCCAATCAGCTGGAACCCAAAAAAATCGATGATCCGGCCCAGATGCTGGACTCATTGCGAAACGACGATTTCAGGCGGATGTTGCGATTCGAATTCAGCCGCAACGCCGTAGCGCGGCCTCAATTCTACCTTTACCCTGCCTGGCAACCGCTGGCGTCACTGGTTGTGACCGACGATCGCGAATGGGCGTTTTGGAGTCCGTACGGTTACTACGACGCTTCGTTCAATGGCCACAAACATTTTGGTTGGCAGATCAACCGGGGCATTGATCGACCGCCTGATTTTTTCCGGGCAGCGGAAATGAAAGAGGAACTCGAACGGCCTGTGTTGATGAAACGACTCTTGCAAGCTGGCAGCATGGAGGATGCATTTCTGGCGTTGCGCCGATCCGCACCGTCGAATCTGCACGACCGGCTTGCCGCTGAAAACCGGTTGCGGCCGCATATTGAGATCGTTCATCCGACAGTTGATGTCGCGGTCAGAGGAAATGAAACTGACGTTGAAGCGGTTGTCAAATTGCCGCTTGGAGTTCAGCCGGTCGCACCGAAGGCGTTTGCAAATGGCGTTCCGGCATCCAAGGCGAAATTGATGACTGCGACCGAATCGGGCGATTTCGTCGAGTATCGATACCGTTGGCGATTGCCGTTGCCAGGTGACCATCGCATCCGGATTCAGGTCATTGCCGGCAGCCAACACGGCTCGGCCGACGTCGCCCAGGTCGATGTGAATCACGAACAGTTCGAAAAGCCGGCCAACCGCAAACTGTATTTGATCGCGGCCGGAATCAACCGTTATGCCGACAGCCAAATTCCGCAACTGGAGTTTGCCGTCAATAACGTTGCGGCATTCCAACAGGTTTTGAGCGCCGATGGTCAGCCCTTGTACGAGCTCGATTCGACGGTACTCTTGGAGAACAGCGCCAATCGGCCGTTATGGGGAGTCGCGTCCGACAATACTCTTAATCAGCTGCGTGCGACGGCGAGACCGGATGACCTGCTGGTGATTTTTCTGTCGGGGCACGGAGTCAGCGATCCACAGTCGGACCAGTATTACTTTGTGACTTCATCGTCGCGATTCGTCGATCTGCTGGGACGACAATATGGCGACTGTATCGCGCTGGAAGATTTTGCCCGATTCGGCGACATTCCCTGCCGAAAACTGGTGATCCTGGATACTTGCGAGAGCGGCTCGTTTCGTGCAACGGATCAACAGAATTTGCAACCGCTTGTTCGCGCGCTCGAGAGCGACCTGTTTTTCACAATCACAGCGTCCGAGGGCTCCGCCAATGCCTATGAATCGAAAAAGGACCAACTCAGTTTCTTTACCGCCAGTCTCGTGGCCGGAATGGGCGGCGCAGCGGATTTGCCTTCAAACGGCGGGAACAACGACCGCAGAATCGGTTTTGCAGAATTGGTCAGCTATGTAACGAACCGGGTGCCGGCAGAGATCGCGAGTATCGGCGGCAAACAATATCCTGGTGCGGCTCCCAAAGAGCTATTTGATTTCGCAGAAATCCCGCTGACGGTTCGTGGCGCGGAATCAGACCGCTGACGTTGAAACGTGGCGACGGGCTTCCAGCCTGGTGAGCACGACTCTCGGGGCGGAAACCTTTGTCGCGAACAATTACCGGCGTCGGCTGAGTTGCAAAACGAACTCGCCGTCGAACAAACCTTCTTCTGCCGCTCGCAGCGGCGCAACACCCGCAACAGTCAGCAGAGTTTTTTCGCCCAATTGAAACCTCAAACCCATCGTTGCATTCAATACGTCCAGCCGATTGAACGGGTTGGAGAGCGTATCGCTCGACGGCGCACCAGCGTTTCCAAAAGTCGAATTGCCGGCGAGCACGGAATCGGTGTCATTCAAGGTGGTCGTATAGTGCAACTCAAAGATGCCTGCCAAGCCGCGCAGGTTGGCGTTGCTGCAATTGTTTCTATATAGCCACTGGCCGAACGACAAATCAATAAACCACAGATGCTGGTCGTTGTAGATTTGCGTAATCGCCGGCTGATTTGGGGCAGATGACGTTACGGCGTTTCCGGCTGCGGCAAAATCAAACTGGGTGAACAGTGTGGCCCAGCGGCGTTTGTTGGGTGTTCGCTGAATGGCGATAAACGGCTGCAGGTGATAAGCCGTGTTGGCAATATCGACTGTCGTAGTTCCCGTAACCAGTTGCGATCCGGCAGCAGTCGGGAAAATCAATCCAAGTCCGGTCGAAACGGCATAGCAGTCATCTTTGTAAAGCAATCGTTTTGCGGTCAAGCTGAGATTGCCAAACTCGTTGGCCTGGTAGAGCGTGCGTCCATCCTGGATCTGTTGCGAGTCGGCACCGTTGGCAATCGGAACACGGACCGTGAGTGAAAACTTTCCGTCGTTGAAGGTTTTCTCGGCACCAAACAAATACCGGTTCAAATCGATCGGGTTGCCGTTGGAATCAACGACCGCGTCGTCAAACACGTTGTAGGTAAAGAAGACCCGGTCCATCGGAATCGGGCTGGTGTTTTCCGAAAGTTTGTAACGTCGGTCACCACCGGCAACCGGCAGAATGATTTGTTGTCCGCCCCAGCTTGGACCAGACACAAAGGCCCCGCCACCAAAGAAGTCGCCGATCGTCGCAACGTCAGAGAAACTGGCTTCCTGGCCGACACCCAATCCCGCGGTAAGCGCCATGGATTCATTGGAAAGCGAACTGTCCGCCGCCATTCCCAGTCCGGACCCGCTGCCAGGAACAGGTTGGACAACCGGTTGATTGCCCGGCTGAGTCGACGGCTGGTCGCCAATCGTTTCGTTAACGCCTGGAGCAACACCCGGCTGCGGCGTTACAGAAGGAGCACCTGGCATTGCACCAGGTACGGTCCCCGGTGGATAGTATTGCGGGGGGCAGTCCTGGGGAATGTCAAAGAACTGGTTTGGGTTGACAAGGCGAATGCCCTGTTGGCAACAACAGGGGTCTTGTTGGCAGCGCTCGCAGCAACCCACGCGGTCTCGCACATTTTGCAACACGCGTCCCTGTGCCGACACTTCCGATACCGGGCCAAAAATCATCCCGTTGAAAACGATCAGAATGGCCGGGACCAAACTCACAATTCTTCCGCAACTACTCATCGCTGACTCCCTGCCTTCACACCCGGTCGAACCGGTAATTTGGTGAATACCGTATGCAAGGGTAATTCGGAAGATTCCCTAAAGTTCGATTAGTCCCTTCGCGGAATTGGCAAAGTTTTCAGGGGTAAACATTGCTGCGACGCCTGTTGGCCGGGCGCAAAATCCGGATCTTCCGCAGACTCGCCGTTACAAACTTCGCAAGCGTTAAAGTTTGCCAATCAACAACAAGTCTGTTGGATTCCAAATTCAGTGCCTTCTGGCACTCACACGGGTTATGGCAAACTGACCGTGGTCAACGGGAAAGACGCGACGTGATCGTCTTCAAACGAATCGTTTCCGCTGCCGAAATCGACAAATTTAAACAGCACGTCGGATGTCGATTCAAGCGTGAATTCATCGTCGCCTTCAAACAGCAACGAGGCGAAATACATGTCTGTTGCGGTCGCCCCAAATGAAACCTGGTCTGTACTGCTACCGCCCCGATAGGTTCCATAATCGCCCAGACATGTTCCGCGCAGTGAAGCAGTATTGGCCGAGGTGCTCCCTGTAAAATTAACTGTCATGTTTCCGCCAACGATGGTCGTGGAATCCAGTGTGACGTGATTACCGCCCGCAGCTGTCCCTGCGCGAACACCGAAATTGCCGCCGATGGAGGTATTGGATGAAAGTTCGACTAGCTGGGTGCTTCCCGGCGTGACGCCCAGTCCGAGATTAAGGTAGGCACCACCGGCGATAGTCGTGTGACTCAGCAAAACAACGTCCCCTCCATCACCGCCAAGACAGAAAAAAGAACCATCGATCTGGATGTTTGAATCGCTGTCCAGCCGCGAGTCTTCGGTCTCCCACAAGGTCGCGAAGATCATGTGCCCGGCAATATGCAGGTCGTTCGTCACTTCATAGTGATTTACATTCCTCAAATACAGGCTTCCGCCAATATCCAGTTTGTTGCCGCCATCATGGACGACGTCAGCTCCACCGCGAAGGTTGATAATGGTGTTTCCGGCCACACTCAAATCAGCAGTTTCCGCCAGGAATATTTCCTGAATGCCATTGCCAGCCTCGACGTAAAAATTGCCGCCCACATCATTGACCGACCCAACCATGTAAACAGTCCGGTCACCGGCCTTCAGGTCCAGAATCAAATCGCCGACGAGTGACGCCGCCAGGTCAATCGCGACATTGGAACTGCTGCCAGGCATCATGTTCAACCGCAGATTGGTTGCAGGAGTAATTTCGTAGCTCGCCCCGTTGCTGTCCAGCTGAATTACTCCGCCTGGGCCGCCGTTGTCCAGCGCGACATCACCGAGATCAACAACCTGAACGATGTTCAGAAAATCGCTGGCGGGATAATAAAAACTGCTGAATCCATGGAAGTCAAGCAATCGGGATTCCCACGTAAACGCACCCTTGTTGTTGATGAACTCATCGTTACCGCCGCCGAAGTCAACCCGCAGCAAGTCGGCGATATTGGTCGACGCGTGGAGATGCAATTCGTCGTCCCCGCCACCAAGAACGATATTGAAGTTCGACTGTCCGATGCCTGTTGTATTTAATACGACGGTGTCAAGGCCATCGCCGCCCTTGTAGCTGATCGAGTCAGCAACATTTTCATGTTCAAACAATACAAGATTGGTACCGTTGCCAAGGTTGACGGCAATATTGCCACCGATGATCGTCATCGGATCGGCCGCGAAAGTATCCTGACCCAAACTGTTCGTCGAGAGCATGGTTACCGGGCCCGCAACAAGACCAGTCCCGCTCAACGCCAGGTATTGAGTCGTTGGTGCGACATTGTCGCCCAGGTTTGCCAACATTCCGCCAAGGATGTTTACAGTGCTGGCCGAGTCAAAGAAAATCTGGTCTTCCTCATTGCTGCCAAGGAAGCTGAAATTGCCTTGCGCGCCGAACTGGTTGTCGCTTCGAAACTTCGTTGCAACGGATTCGTGCGAAACATCAATCAAAAAGTCGCCGCCGAGCAGCACAGGCCCCTCGCTATCGAATGAGTTGACGCCGGTTAGCGTCACGTCGTTGGCCGTGATTCCGTTGACGATGGTATTGATCGGGTCCGCTCCACTACCGAGGTCAATCGTAATATCTCCAGCGACATCCAGCGATTGAACCAGATCGAGCGTGACCGACTGACCGCCACTTCCCCCAAGAATCGACAGGTCACCAAAGATCGAATTGTCATTTCCCGTAAATGACAACGACCGGTCGCCATCTCCCAGGTCGATATTCAGGTCGCCATTCAAGCCGCCGGCGTTGTTCAGATCGAGATTCCATCCACTTCCCGATAGCAAATTGATATTCAGATTGGTGGCGTAGGTATCCGGATCATTTCTGGGCGACACGACATCCCAGTTCGGCGACCTGTTGTACCACTGGTCCGTTGCCTACAACCCCCACGATGTGACATTGCATCTGGACTCAATCAGTTTTGCCGTGCCAGAGCCATCGATTTTCGGTGCGGCATTTGCCGCAGGATTGTGGTGTGTGTGCCGTCGAAGAACCCGTCGCGAGTGAACTGCGGCCTTCACTCACCGGACTGTTTTGGAAACCCCTATTCAGGCAAGTCGCGGGTTATGTAATTGGAATTGACGGTGGGCAACATGAGAATCAAAAACAGAAACAAAAACTTCAGAGGATCTTTTGAGAGCGGCCTGAGCGCCGGTCGTGGAACCCTGTTTATTGGAAAAGTCGTTCGCGACCTGGAGGCACCCATTTTCTTTGCGATGGCAATTGTCGCTTCCGTAATCGGAATGCTCGTGTGGGGTGCCACCAAAACCGGGCGTCCCGGTGGTGGATTGCTGAGCCAGTTCAAATTGGTTTTCGGCACGGAATATGGAGCCCTGTTCGCAGCGACCATGATTGCAATCCTGATCAACAACCGTCGTTGGAAAGGGATTGTTATTGCAGCCGCCACCTGGATTTTGATGGCGCTTGTTTCGCTTAACCCCTACCGATCAACAGAACCGACTCTAGACGAGTACTTTGCACTCGGCGCGATGTTGTCGTCGTTGGCTATCGCGTGTTGTGCCTACTACGAATTGCTGGATTGAAATTTTCCGAATCGTGTTCAGCTTGAAATACGTTTACTTAATTTTCAGAAGGAGAATACCCGTGGCGAAAGACAGATTTTATCCCAAGAAGCCGCACGTGAATGCCAGCCCGGATAATGGGCTGGTTGTGAATCGGGCCAATGACCTCGCCCGGATGGCACTGGCTGAAACAGGCATGTCCCAAAACGGCATGCACCAGTTTCTCAATGGCGAAAATATCGGAAATCCGGACGATCGCACACTCCTCGCGGAATTGGTGATCCGCAGTTTCCAACCCGGCCATCGTTAACCAACACGATGCGTCAATCGGTGGAAAAACATTGGCCTTCGGCGATCCAGCATTCATTTGCAAAGTGATGCCAAAGCAGCAAGTAGCAGATCAATTTGTGATGTCGTCGTGTACAAGTGACATGATACGCGGATGTACCAGCGGTTGTTGAAATCGATGATGGGGACTTCGATCTGGAATTGTTGCCAGAGTTGCTCCTGCAACGAGGTCCAGTCGCCGGGCGGTAGCGGAACGTGAGCCATCGTTCCGTACCAGCCGTCCGCACGATCGGCCAACGGTTTCGTGCCGAACATATTCCGTAGTCGCGATTCCGCGTAACCGGCCAGCCAGTACGTTCGTTCGCGAAATGTCTCGAGGCCGACTTGTTCGAGAAATTCGATTGCCGCAGGAAGGGAAAGGTACCCGCTGGGGTCGCGGGTGCCGCTCCAGGTAAACTCTTCGTCCCAACGTTCGGGCATGGCAGGCAACAACCGGCCCCAGCTTTTCAGTTGCGGTTGCATGATCGAATGCTGACGGGGATGTACATAAACAAAACCCGTTCCGAGCGGACCGCAAAGCCATTTGTGGCAGCTGGCCAGATAGAAATCGCAATCAAACGCGTCGATGTCGAGGGAAATGTGTGCGGGTACGTGCGGACCATCGATGCAAACAGCAATTCCCCGTTCGCGAAAGGCCGGAATCAGTTTTTCCACTGGCCAAATCAACGCTGTAGGGCTGGTGATGTGGCTCAGAACAACCATTCGCGTTCGTTCGTTCACATGGCAGAACAAAACATCGAGCAATTGTTCGGCGGACACGAAAAAACCAGGCATGGTCGCCGATACGACACATGCGCCCGTCCTTTCAGTGCGGCGGTTCCAGATGCGATGCACTGCCCCGTATTCGTGATCGTTCAGCAGGACTTCGTCGCCGGAACTGAGGGGAAAACTGTCGGCCACGACGTTCATGCCGAAAGTGGCGTTTTCGGCAAAGACCAGATTCTCCGGAGTTGTTCCAACGAATTTCGCGACAGCCGTCCGCGCTGTCCAAAGCGCCGGCTCCAATTGCCGTACGTAAAAGTCCATCGGTTGCGCGTCGAGCCGCTCGATCCATTCTCGCCGTGTATCGCGAACGATCCGCGGCGACGGCCCGAACGATCCGTGATTCAGATACGTCGTCCCTGGGCGAATGTCCCAATGCGCCGCAATGTCGCTCCAGTCAGCGTCGTTGTCGATTCGTCGTGTTTGTATGGTCTGCATTTTTGTTTGTCAGGTTTTTGGGTTATTCGTTACTCGTTCCCCGGCTCATGCCGGGGAACGGGATGCAATGCAGGCTCTGCCTGCCGTCGCGGTCAGGAGGCGGAGCCTCCATTGAAGTGTGTTCCAGGGCGGAGCCCTGGAACAAGTCAGGTGGGTTGTGCTTCTTCAGCCTGCATCTGACGGACTTTCGCCAGCGTCAGCCCGTGATAGCCCAACAGCCGGTCTATGTACAT
>JAYVKA010000045.1:0-11462 GCA_043768885.1 Planctomycetota bacterium | reverse complement strand
GGTATTGATATCCGCCGGGTCAAAAACGGTCAGCCCGTTTGCTTCGGCCGTATCCCGCACCGGGTTCGCTGCAATTTTTCGGCGCTGGCCCGCGTCGGCAATCGGACGGGTCACGACAGCGGCGACTTCGTGTTGCGAGTCGAGCAGTTTCAAAAAGGCGGGAACGGCGAAGGGGCCGGTTCCGCAAACGAGTATTCTAAGGCTCATGGAATTTGCTGCCGATTCATCCTGAACAGTATTGCGATTCCAGTTCGGCCAGCCGCTGGCGGATCACCGAATCCGCGGGGATCATCTCGCGAATCCGCTTGTTTTCCAGCTCCATTTCCAGCTCCTGCAAGTCGTGAGCAAGTGTCTTGCGGTCAACGTCGTTCATGCGATCGATGAACAGTACGCCTTCGAGGTGATCGTTCTCATGCTGGATGACGCGGGACAGCATGTCATCGACGCGGCGGTCAAAAACATTTCCCGACAAATCGTATGCGACCACGTGAACGGATTCGGGCCGAAAGATGTTGGCGTAGACGCCGGGCAGGCTCAGGCAGCCCTCTTCCCGTTCGCAACGACCGCGCGGCGCGGAGAGGACCGGATTGACGAACACCATTTCTTCGCCGGAACCCTTTTCACCCGATGGATTGATGATGAACAGCTGCAATGGCAGATCGACCTGGTTGGCCGCCAGTCCAATTCCCTTGGCCGCGTACATCAGCTCGAACATCTCGGCGACGATTCCCCGCAGTTGTCGGTCGACTTTTCGAACCGGTCTGGATTTGTGACGCAAAGTCAGGTGAGGATAGTTGATGATGTGCAAGTTGTTACGACGATTTTCGAGTTCGATGGAATTTGTCAAGTAGTTGCACAAGAATAACAGAAAAAATTGGTGCTTGCATTTCCCCAAAACTTTCTGAAAAAAACTTTTGTCCCGAAATCGATTCGGGAAGTGTTGGCCTAAAACCCAAGTTGACGAAACACAGTCGCAAAAATCCCAAAAAACGGGCAACCTCAAACCGTGAGCGACCAATTTTCAAATTGCAAGTCGGGGCGGTGGGATGCCACTCGACAGGGGGACTTTTTTGAAGACCCATTCTTGACAGCACTGTGTATCCCGGCAAAATTGCCAAGCCTCACTTCAATGTTCATTCATTGTTGTGAACGGACTGGCTGGACTGGCCAGAAGCGCTCAACATCTTGATTTGCACTTACATCGAGATCGCACTGGAATTTTTTGATTCAGGGTGGCGGCTACCGAGGGACACGATTGTTGTCGGCGATTCACTTCCACGAGGATCGCGGATTGGACTCCTCACCCACGTTTTGTGGAGCTTCGGCCAGCGGTTAACAGGGAATACAAGCCAAATTGCGACTGGAATCGCAGCCAGATTTAAGGGGGCTTGCCGCAACAGATCATGACGATCTCTGGAGCTTATAGTTTTGTTCGACTGGCGGTTCGCCGCACGCGAACGAGACAGAAACAGCGGTGCTCTGCAGGATGCAGGGCACCGTTTTTTATTGGTACGATCTGTTGTGCCACGAAGCTTTGGTGAAGTGCAATCGCGGTTCGTGGGAATTTGGCCCATTCAAGAGTGCCTGGCATGCCTGGACATGCTGGTCAGTATTCATGTCAAATCTTCATCGATGTCTGATTGCGTTTGGAGCCAACCTTGGCGATCCGGCTGAATCGTTTGAGCAATCGAAGCGGCTATTGAGCAAGCAGGAGCTTGGGTTGGTTGCGACCAGCCGGCTTCATCGAACAGTCGCAGTTGGTGGACCGGCCGCTCAGCCGGATTATCAAAACGCGGCGATATTGGCCGATACATCGCTGGCTCCGCAAGAGATCGTGGACTTGCTGTTGCAAACAGAGCGGCAGCTGGGGCGGATGCGTGACAAGCGTTGGGGGGCGAGAACGGTCGATCTGGATTTGTTGATGGTTGGAGACTTGGTGATTTCCTCGGCTGATGTCGTCGTGCCACATCCGCGGATGACGTGGAGAAAGTTTGTGCTGGGCCCGGCTGCCGAGGTTGTTCCCGATATGCTCCATCCGCTGTCGGGATTGAGCGTTGGTCAATTACGAGAGCGGCTCGATACCCTTCCGCGACACATTACATGGTTGAGTCGGGAAGCGGATGGAGCCCTGTTTCAAAAGGTTGCCGCAGCCGTTGGAGACCGTGGAGAGATTGTTTTTCCTGGCGATAAATCGATTCAGGGTGAAAATGACCGGTGGAAAATCGTCGTTGGCGGTTCACAATCGGAAATAGTTAGTGCGGCAGCGTCGTCCCGATTGCTGGTCTGGGACTCCCGGCAATGGGACAAAGGAGCAGTCGAATCGGGCTGGGCACGGCATTTTCCTGGTGCGGTAATGGACCTCGGACTTCCGAATTTGGCGGCTGACGTGGAGATTTCCGCCGCGATCGATGCCATGTCAACCGTGTAAACCGGTTCAACTGTCAGGCAAATCGAATGAATCGACTATACTGGCCGGGGGTGGTCATACTTGTTGCAACTTCATGACGTAACCTGATGAATCCAATCGGAAGTTTTTTAGTCCTCGCCAGGTAACCGATGAACATTCTCTTTGCCAGCAGCGAAGCGGTACCGTTCGCCAAGACGGGCGGATTGGCGGACGTCAGTGGTGCCCTGCCCCGACATCTATCGCGACTGGGGCATCGGGTTGATTTGTTCCTGCCCAACTATCGTTGCTGCCGCGAGTCGGGCCAGCCGATTGAGGAGACGGGAATCCATCTGAAGATTCCGGTGGGCCAAACCATCATCGAAGGCCAGTTGCTTCGTAGCCGTTTGCCGGACAGTGACGTGACGGTGTGGTTGGTAGACCAGCCCGGTTTGTTCGATCGTGCCGGAATCTATGGCGAGAACGGCCAGGATTACGGTGACAATTGCGCGAGGTTCGTGTTTTTCAGTCGGGCAGTTCTCGAAGCGATCCGCCTGGCCGATTTGAAGGTCGATGTGATTCATTGCAATGACTGGCAAACGGGGCTGATACCGGCCTATCTGAAGACCGAGTATGCGGGATCGTCGCATCACGAATCGGTATCTTCGCTGTTGACGATTCATAACCTGGGATATCAGGGATTGTTTCTGCACTGGGACATGCAGTTGACCGGGATGGACTGGTCGCATTTCAACTGGGAGGAGATGGAGTTTTTTGGCCAGCTGAATTTGCTAAAGACGGGAATTGTTTTTGCGGATGCGTTATCGACGGTCAGCCCGACTTACGCGAGGGAAATTCAGACGGAACAGCAAGGATACGGGCTGGATGGAGTTTTGCGTTCGCGTGCTTCGGTGTTGCATGGAATTCTGAACGGGATCGACACCGACGTTTGGAATCCGGCCTCGGACCAGCAATTGACGGAACAATATTCGGTCAAGAACTGGAAGGATGGAAAGCTCGCGAACAAGTTGGCGTTGCAAAAGGAATTGGGGCTGAAGCCTGACCCGGATGTTCCGCTGATCGGATCGGTCGGCAGAATTGCAACGCAGAAGGGTTTTGCACTGATCATGCCGGTCCTGCATCACTGGCTGGAACACACCGATTCGCAGTGGGTGTTTCTGGGCAAAGGCGATCAGGGAATCGAACAGTCGCTGTTGCATATCGAAAAATCCCGACCGGGTCGCGTCGCAGTCCAAATAGGTTTTTCGGACCGGATGGCGCATCGCATCGAAGCAGCCGCCGATATTTTTCTGATGCCCAGCCAGTACGAACCGTGCGGCCTGAACCAAATGTACAGTATGGCCTACGGAACGATTCCGGTCGTTCGTCACACGGGCGGGTTGGCCGATACGGTAGTTGATGACTCGCACAACGGCGGCAGTCAGGGACCGCCGACTGGATTTTCATTTGTGCCAATGCGATCCGAGCACCTTGAGCAGGCGCTGGCCCGCGCTGTGACTTGCCGTGCGAAACAGCCGGACGAGTGGGCCCGTCGGGTAGAAACAGGGATGCATATCGACTGGAGTTGGTCATCGAGTGCAAAGAAATATTGCGACTTGTACCAATCGCTGATCAAAGCCAAACAGCACTAACCAGCACGCCAGGTTGGATGTACGATGGACGTCTTCGTCCGTCGAATGTTTGCGGAATCGACGGACGTGGACGTCCATCGTACTTCGAGATTTTGCAGAATTGAAATGTCTGACCTGCGATACGATCCTGTCTTTGATGTCTGGACGGTTGTCGCGGAGAACCGGCGGGACCGGCCGCTGGAGTTTGTGCCGAACGAGCAGGTTCGCAAACCGCTGATCTGTCCTTTCTGTGCCGGCAACGAAGACGAAACGCCTCCGCCGTTGGCGCTACACGACAGTTCGGGCGAGTTGATTGGCAATCCGTCGAGTGCTGACTGGACGGCGCGTGTGTTCGTCAATCGCTATCCGACGTTCACGAGCGACACTCATCCCGGCGCGCCCGAGGCCGGTCCTTATCGACGGATGGATGGGAATGGAATTCAGGAATTGGTCATTCCGACACCTCGTCATGTTTCCAGTCTGAGTGAATTGGAGCTCGATGAGTTAACGGCAGGGTTGGTTGCTGCCCAAAAACGGATTGTGGTCGTGCAACAGAATCTGGGGCTGGTCCATGCGATGCTGTTTTGCAATTGCCGGTTCGAAGCCGGTGCTTCGATCGAGCATGTTCATTTTCAGTTGATTGGTTCGCCGTTAACCAGTCCGGCCGTCGATGCGCGGCTGGACAGGATGAACGAATATCAACGTGTGAACCATCGATCGATGTTGACTGACGTGGTTACGTTCGAAAAAAAGGAAGCCCGGCGGATGATTGCCGAGACCGAACACTGGACGATGTTTTGTCCGCTGGCCAGCCGTATGCCGTTTCAGGTCTGGATCGTGCCCAGGAAAGTAAGCGGTCCATTTTCACAAGTGCCGATTGGCGTTTTGGGCGAACTGGCAAAACTTGTACGGCAGTATGTTCAGCGGCTGGAGCAGCTGCTTGGCGAGCCGGGATACAACTGGATGCTGCATCAACCAGCCTTTGCGAAGGAGAGCCACGACAACTGGTTCGTCGAGATTGTACCGCGACTGGCCAAAACAGCGGGTTACGAATTGGGAGCCGATATTTGGGTCAATCCGGTTTCACCTGAGACGGCGGCCCGGCGGCTGAGGCAATAACGGCGTTTTAGAAAGGGGGTCTGACCCTCTCTCCAAAGGGCCTGACCTCGTTTTCGAAACGCGGATATCGCAAAAAAGCGATAGCCGAAAATCCGCTCAAAAGGTACAACTGGGGAATTCCAAGGACTGATTCCCGTTTCCCGGCCAAAACTAATGAGCGATACCAGCCAGCCGCTGCTGCACCTCAACCTGGTGCTGCACAACCACCAGCCGATCGGAAACTTTGACAATGTTTTCGAGCAGGCTTTTCAGGACAGCTACCTTCCGTTTCTGAACGCTTTTGAGCCGTTCGAATCGCTCCGCATTTCGTTGCACACCAGCGGCTGTTTGATGGAGTGGCTGGACCAGCATCATCCGGAGTATCTCGATCGGCTGGCGACGATGGTTCGCGATGGGCGAATCGAAATTGTTGGCGGAGCTTTTTACGAACCGATCCTGACGATGATTCCCGCACGCGATCGGGTCGGACAAATTTCGCGGTTTTCCGAATGGCTGCAAAACCGGTTGGGCGCCTCGATCCAGGGAATGTGGATGCCCGAGCGGGTTTGGGAGACTTCACTGACGACGGACCTGGCTGCGGCTGATATCCGCTACACAATCCTCGACGATTTTCATTTTCGTTGTGCCGGTTTGGTCGAAGCGCAACTCGACGGTTATTACCTGACCGAAGACCAGGGGCGGACGCTGGCGATATTTCCGGGGAGCGAAAAACTTCGTTACCTGATTCCGTTCCGCGAGCCGCAAGAGACGATCGATTATTGTCGAATGGTTGGCGAGCGCCGGCCGGGGAGTATTCTGGTTTTTGGCGACGATGGCGAAAAATTCGGGACGTGGCCGGAAACCAAGAAGCACGTCTATGAGGATGGATGGCTGAAGCGGTTCTTCGACGCACTCGACGCGAACAAGGACTGGCTGCAGACAACAACGCTGTCCGAAACGCGCGCGACAATTTCGCCACTGGGCAAAGTCTGGTTGCCGGATGCGAGTTATCGCGAGATGACCGAGTGGGCGTTGCCTGTCGAGCGGCAAAAGGTTTATGCGGGGCTGACTCATGAACTGGAACACGATCACCGTTGGAATGAGCTGAAAACATTCCTGCGGGGCGGCTACTGGCGAAATTTCAAGGCCAAGTATCCCGAATCGAACGAGATGTATGCGCGGATGATGTATGTCAGTTCGCTGGTCCAACAGGCTGACCAGGAAAACTGTCCGGCGGAGGTATTGGAACAGGCGCGAACCTGGTTATACCGTGCGCAATGCAATTGCAGTTACTGGCACGGAGCGTTTGGTGGCGTTTACCTTCCCCATTTGCGAAATGCCGTTTACCAAAACCTGATCATGGCCGAGAACATTCTCGAACGCCAACGGCGAAAACCGGACGCATGGATCGAGGCGTCGGCGGACGACTATGACTTTGACGGATCACACGAAGTCCGTTTGGCCAACGAGAGCCTTGTCGCGTGGTTGGCACCGGCGGTGGGTGGTCATATGTACGAACTCGATCTGCGGCGTGCGGCGCATAACCTGCTCGCCACAATGCAGCGGCGAACGGAAGTCTATCATCAAAAGATTCTGGATCACGAGAATCATTCCGGCGACGGCGCGGCCAGCATTCACGACCGGGTGGTGCTGAAGCAGAACGATTTGGACAAGTATCTGGCCAGCGACAGCCGCCTGAGAAAATCACTGGTCGATCACTTTTGGGACGAGACGACGATCCTGGACGATGTTTCGTCGGGACGCGCTACGGAGCAAGGCGATTTTGCCGACGGAAACTGGGACGCTACGATTCGGCGAAATCCTGATCGAATTCAGGTGATGATGGTTCGCGAAGGAGTCGCGTCCGGAGTTCCGCTGAAGATTACCAAGGGCGTGACACTGAATGCGGGGAGTGACCAGTTGGAGATCGCGTGGTTGCTTGAGGGGTTGCCCCCCGAGTCCCGTTTGCATTTCGCAGTCGAGTTCAATTTTGCCGGAATGCCCTCGGGCCAGGACGACCGTTATTTCTCGACAGGACCGGAACACAAACGGCTTGGCCAGTTGGGAGAGACTGTCGATTTGGAGTCTGCGAAGAATTTGGAATTGCACGACGGATGGTTGGGGCTCCACTGCAATTTGACTGCGGATCGGGCCGGAGGGATGTGGGCTTTTCCGATTCATTCAGTCAATGGCAGCGAAGCCGGTTTTGAACTGGTTCATCAAAGCGTCGTTGTGATGCCCCACTGGATCGTGGTGCCCGACAGCGAAGGCCGCTGGGTTGTGCGAATGACGCTCGATCTGAAATGCGATCGGGTCACTCCGGAGTTGGAGTCTTGGCTGAATCAGTCCGGGATGGCAAAAAAATAGCTGGCGAAAAATGGCGAAGTTCCAGCCCGTTTTCTTGATTGAATTCTGTATCTGTAGGGTCCGCTGTGCGGACCAATATTGAACCCTCGCGTTTTGGTCCGCACAGCGGACCCTTCGCCAGGGGTTCCGCGCGACGTCGCCGATATGCGCAGTAGAACAACCAAAAAGTCGGTATGCCGATCACTGCAGAAGCGATTGCCACAATCTTGGCGAAGTATACTTCAACTTCAGGCCAATAGTAGTAAGGACCGTTTGTCGGATCGGACAATCCGGGAAAACGTATGTAGAGGTAGCCGATAAAGGCGAGGGAGACCGCCATCCCGATCAGAAACAGTAAACCAACAGAGCTACAAACGAAGAGACGCCATTTTCAGGCAGGGTTTTTCTAGCCGCCGGGAGCCGAAAATGCTCCGCCGCCTAGTCCTCCTCCCATCGCGCTGCCGTTTTGTTGGCTGAATTGAAACGGCGTGCGATGTGGGGTTTGCCTTGGCATCTCGACGGGCGTGCTCGACGTCAGCCGGGTTCGATTTCGACTTGGCGTTTGGCGGGATGCAATTCGGCCAGGAAGTTTGTTGTAATTGCCGAGAGTCGTCATCTGAGCCAGCAGCTGCCGAACGTGAATGTGGCCGGTCCACGGTGCGGATATGGTCAGAAGATGTCGTCCACCGACGATTGAAAACGCCATCGATTGATCACCCGTGCCCGTTTGCGTCCATCCATCTGAATCCACTGATTGTCGAATCGTGTTGGCCAGGCCAATTCGATCCTCCCAGTTTGCAAGACCACTGATATCGTAGGTCAGCGTCACAAAATATTCCGGGTCGTCACGGCTATCCAGCGAGATAATTTTCGCATGATCGGGGTAGAGCTGAAGACAGGCATTGTGTTTGGCAAGAGCGAGCTCCAGCCGAAGGCCCAGCGCGTAATCCGGAAGCTCCAGCTGGACTATGGTCTCCCCCTCGAGTTCATCATCGATGGCGGTTTCATCCAACACGACTGGCATACCGTACGCCTGGAGTTTGGCCAAAAGATCGCTGGCTGTCATTTCCGATTCCAACGACGGCCCGCCACCGGCGAGAATACTTTCCATCCGTCGCATGATCGGCGAGAGGGTCACGGGAACTTTTTCCCAGGGGACCAGCGACGCACTCGAAACCGTATCCACGTATGACGAACCAGCCGTTAATGGGTCTTCGATGTTGGTCGATTGGGCGAACGCGGTCAGAGGAACCAGAACAAAGATGGCCAGAGCTACAGCCTGGCCATATGGAAGTTGCGGTTTCATGATTGACTCCGATGGATTTCCCTTGCCCCGCGACTATCATACACACCGGGACGGTACGGGGCGCGTCCCTCGCAAAATTTATAGAGGAGCGCCATGAGAATCCGATTCTTTCCGGGTGTGTCGTACCCGTCTATCCTGTTTCTGTTCGCCGGAATGATTTTCTTCGGCGGAATTTTCGGCGCGGTGCCGGCACAGGAACCAGCCGATCCGGGCACTCCCATCCGTTCGGTCGTGTTGTTCAATTCCGGTGCTGGCCAGTTCACTCACGCCGGATCAGTCGACGGCACGACTTCGATCACCTTGCCGGTTGTCAGCGAGAAAACAGACGACTTGCTGAAGAGTCTTGTTTTCGACGACGCGGGTGGCGGAAAGATCCGCGGGGTTCGCTATCGAACCAGTCGCGACCAAACGGACATTGATGCCGACCCGCTTCGCGATCCATTGACGCTGGCCCAGTTTCTGCAATCGCAGCGGGGGAACATCGTTCGATTCGTAACGGAAAAGGGCCCGGTGACCGGGCGAATTTTTGGTGTCGAGAACCGGCAGAACGGCGAGACCGTTGTCGAGACGCTGGTGGTTTGGTCGAGCGGTGCAGTGCAAACGGTGCCTGTTGAACGACTGGATGGATTACAGTTTGTCGATCCTGTCGTACAGCAGAAACTTGAAAGCGGTTTGCTCGGCCTGTTGCGCGATGATGCGGCGCGGCACGATGGGCTTGAAATGGAATTTGCCGGCGAAGGCAAACGTGACGTTCAGTTCAGCTATGTCGTTGACGCTCCGGTCTGGCGAATGACATGGCGGATGGAAATCGATGGATCGAAGGTGACTTTGCAGGGTTGGGCTCACATCGACAACGATTCGGGGAGTGACTGGAACGATGTCAGCCTGGAACTTCGCAGCGGTCGGCCGTTCCTGTTTCATGCAGACGTGTTCCAGTCACTGATGGTTCTTCGCCCCGATTTCGGAACCAGCATGTTTGAGATCCCCCGCGATACAACGGCGATGAACCTGAGCCTGACCGTTTCGAATACCCAACAGGTGATGGACCAGAGCGGGGAGGGAATCAGCATGGGTGGTGGTGGGCGCTTTGAAGGAGGCGAAGCTGGAGCGGCCGATCGTCCATCCGGGGAATTTTCGCCGCGACCGTTTGTTACCTCGGTGGTTCCCACTATTGAACGCGCTTTTCAGGAAGTTGCCGAGACAGTCTACGAATCGCAAACGGTGGTCCTGACCGTCATCGATCCGGTCAACATTCCGGTGGGTCATAGCGCGATGGTTCCGGTGTTCAGCGAAAAATCGCAAGGAACCGAAACGGCCAGCCTGGAAATGCACTTGCGAGATTTCGCCAGTAACCAGCCACTTCAGCCGGTTCGGGCGATGAAGATGGATTAGGCAGACACCAACCGGCTGGTCGCCGGACCGGTTGCAGTGTTTCGTGACGGCCGGTTTACCGGCGATTGTGTCCTGAAGAAGCCGGAACTGAATCAGCCCCTGGTGCTGCTGTTTGGAATCGATGGCGACATCAAGGTTTTCGACCGCAAGTCGACCGACAAGCAGACGGTTGTCAGCATTCGCCGCCGTGTCCACAAGAACCTGGTCACTCATACGATTGTTCATACCCACTCGATCAAGCTATCCAATTCCGGAAATGTCGATTCCAGCTTGGATTTGAAAATAGTGGGCGTCGATGGCTGGACCATGAGCGATGACGAAGCGGAACTCAAGGACGGTGAGATTACGGCGCAGATCAAATTGCCCAAAGGCGAAACCGTCGAGCGAACATTTGTCCTTTCGAAAGAAACGGTCACCGAAATGCCGGTGACTGCCGTCTCGGTATTGAACGATCTGGAGTCGGGCGATGTGGCGGTGGATGACGAAGTCATGGCACTGGTGAAGGAGCACCGGGAGTTGACGACGAAGATTGACGCTTTGCGACAGGAGTCCAGCGTGTTGGCGTCGGATCTGAACGATGTGTTGAGGGAACAAAGTCGTCTGTCGCAGCAACTGCTCTCGACCAAAGAAGAAACCGATTTGGGTCGGGTCTATGCGGACAAACTGCTGGCTGGCGAAAAACGTCTGCCCGAGCTGCGCTCGCAAATCGATCAGAAGAATGCCGAACGAGCCAAACTGGAAACGACCCGAAACGAGCTGGATGCGAAATAGTTGGGGTAAGATGGACGTCCTCGTCCGTCGAATTCCACCAGGCTTCGACGGACCACGACGTCCATCGTTCGTTCGGACACGTTGAAAATCGGACTTTGAAGGCGGTTTTTTCACGGGCCTGTTGAATTCCCGGCTTCGTTCGGTTTCAATAGTTGGAGCCTTGCAGTTTGTGTTTCTTGGAATTGAGGTTCCTTGCAATGTTCTTGTCTGACTTGCGACATCTCTGAATCCTGTAGTTCTGCCCGTCGGTCGATGGGCCCCGGAGGCCCCATGCCCGTCGATTCTCTTTTGCGCCAACATCCCGATACCAAGACAGTCCGGATTTGGGTTGCCGTGTTCATGGCCCTGATTCCGAATTCAATCGGCCTGTTTGGGCAGGACCAGGCCCCGGCCAATCGTCATTTCGAACTGCGCGTTGCGGCGACCGTCAATGAGTTGGAACCGGATGTTGCCGTCCGAATCTGGATGCCAGTTCCTTCGACTTCCAGCGACCAGGTTGTCGAAGTGGTTTCACAAAGCTTCCCGGCTGAAGCAA